>PBJU01000021.1 GCA_002721285.1 Crocinitomicaceae bacterium | reverse complement strand
ATCTTTTGAATATTTTGGCCTGTTTTTTAATTCGATATTTTTCCTAATCCATTCCACTCTTTCAGGATGACGTATATATTGATATTCAATTCCAATGGATTGACAATAAGTTTCTTCTAAATGAGAGACAATTTCATTTAAGGTAGATGGGCCTAGTCCTATTTGAGCTCCTGCTTGAAAAACAGTTATCAAATCTCCTTCATCCAAACCAAAATTCTTTATATCTAAAGTTGGTCTGTATTTTCTTCTCTCTCTAACAGGGTTTGTCTTAGTAAATAAATGACCTCTAGAACGATAAGCATCAATCAAATTGATTACCATAAATTCCTTTTTTACATTAGTTGGAATCTCTTCTTCATCAGAATAATTAATCTTAGCAAATTCATATCCGTCAAAAAACTGCCTCCAACTTTGTTCAACTAATCTCTTATCTACCAAATATCTTTGGTGAAGTTCATCAACAAAATCACTGTCAATACTATTTAAAAAAGAAAAACTATCTAAAGCCATATCGACAAAGATGCAAAATAATTAATTGAAATTGGTTTTGAAAACCACTTTCTTTTTAGCTCTGTTAAAAACTAAATAAACGAACTGCTCAATATCCAATTCTAAAACATTTTTTATATGTGATTCTTCTAAATCTAATCTGTACAAAAAAGGATATAAATTGCTTAAATTATGAGAAATATTTTTTGTCAAAAAAGATATCATAATATTTAAATTACTATTTAAATCTTTATCAAAATCTAATATTGGTTTAAAACCAGATAATTGTAAATCTTTATTTAGTTGGTCAATGATATTTTTCTGCAATAAAATTTTATCCAATTGTTATTATTTATTTTAGACAAGTTTCATTTACTTAACTATCTAGTTATAAATTTACAATAAACTATTTTCATATGAAAGTCCTTATAACAGGTGGTTCAGGTCTATTAGGATCTGCCTTGACAAAAAAGCTTTTGAAAGAAAAAATCAAAGTAGTTCATCTTACCAGAACTAAAAGCTCCAAATTTGATATAAAAAATTACGAATGGGATTGGACAAAAAACAAAATTGACACAAATTGCTTTAATGAAGTAACTCACATTGTCCACCTTGCAGGTGCTGGAATTGCAGAAAAACCATGGACTTCAAAAAGAAAAAAAATCATAATTAAAAGCAGAGTTCTCACAGCTGAATTACTTTTAAGTTCTATCATAGAAAAAAACATCCAAATAAAAGGTTTTATTTCTGCATCAGCAACTGGAATTTATGGAGCCCAAACTAACGAGAAAATATATTCAGAAAATGATAGTCATATGAACGACTTTCTTGGAGATTGTTGTTATAGATGGGAAAAATCAACTGATCAATTTAAAGATGTTTGTAGAGTAGTTAAATTAAGACTAGGAGTAATTTTAGATAAAAATGAAGGAGCATTACCAAAAATTAGTAATGTCATAAAAAGGGGTATAGGATCTCCAATAGGGTCAGGAAATCAATATATGCCTTGGATACATATTAATGATTCAGTTGATGCGTTTTATAATGCAATTGTAAATGAAAAATATAACGGAACATATAATACAGTTGCAACTCAACACATAAACAATAAATTGCTTACGAATGAAATAGCTAAGATTTTAAATAAAAAAATAAGACTTCCAAATGTTCCAAGTTTTGTTTTGAAATTCTTATATGGTGAGCTTGCTGATACAATATTGATGGGAGTAAGAGTATGTAATGATAAAATTAAAAAAGAAGGGTTTGAATTTAAATATGATAATATTCAAGCTGCTTTAAAAGAAATTTATGGCTAATACTTACGATTCATTAAATCATTAGCAAAAGATTTTAATTTATTCTTATTAGTTGTATCTATATTTAAATTGGATATATTATCTATAGCCATATTATAATAAATAGATTTCACATCTTCTGCATTACTTAGCACATTATACTTATTGTATAAATTTTTAATCTTTTCTACTTTTTTATCCTTCTTAATATCTTCACTCTCCAAAATAGAGAATATCTCATTCTTTTGAGAAAGAGAAGATTTAGAAAGTAAATCAATAAACAAAATAGTCTTCTTTTTCTCTATTATGTCTCCTCCAATTTGTTTTCCAAACACCCCTTTATCAGGATAAACATCCAAAATATCATCATGAATTTGAAAAGCAATACCTAAATTGACTCCAAAATTATACAGCAAATCTGCATCAACCTCAGAAGCTCCTCCTATAATAGCACCTATTTTTAAAGCACACCCGACTAATACAGCAGTTTTTAATTTAATCATATTTATATACTCATCTTGACTCACTTGACTACTTGTTTCAAATTCCATATCAAGAGATTGCCCCTCACAAACCTCTATAGCAGTTTGTTGGAAAAGTAAATGTATTTCTGATGATTGCTCTGGTGAACTAGCTAATATTTTGTTAACAAAGGCATAAAGTAAGTCACCAGAAAGAATTGCAATATTGGTGTCCCATTTTTTATGAACGGATGATTTCCCACGTCTCATGGGAGCTTCATCCATTATATCATCATGAATTAAAGTGAAATTATGAAAAAGCTCAATTGCAGCTGCTTCATTAATTGCTTTCAGAGGGTTATTACAAAAAATATCTGAAGATAATAACGCTAAAGAAGAACGGAATCTTTTACCTCCTAGCTCAACAATATATTTAATTGGTTGATAAATTGATAGCTCTGAGTTTTTACTCATTATTTCTTTTAAATGTAAATCAATAAGATTTTTATATTCTAACAACATAATTAATCTATTAATCCCATCAAATAATTACCATATCCACTTTTTATTAAAGGGAGAGCTAATTCTTCTAGCTGTTTGGCTGTAATAAAACCATTTGAGTATGCCACAGCTTCAATACAACCAACTCCAACTCCTTGACGTTCTTCAATTGTTTGAACAAAATGAGAAGCTTGAATCAAAGATCTAAATGTACCGGTATCCAACCATGCTACCCCCCTAGCAAGAGTTTTCACTTTTAATTTACCAAGATTCAAATATTCTTTATTAATATCTGTAATCTCATACTCTCCTCTAGGACTTGGCTGGATGTTTTCAGCAATATCAATTACTTGGTTATCATAAAAATATAATCCTGGAACAGCATAATTAGATTTTGGTTTTTCAGGCTTTTCCTCAATTGATATAACCTTCTCATCTTCTCCAAACTCAACAACTCCATATCTTTCAGGATCATGTACTCTATATGCAAATATATAACCTCCATCAGGATCTGTAGAGCTAACTAGCTGCTTTCCCATACCACCACCAAAAAATATATTGTCTCCAAGAATTAAAGCTACCTTATCATTTCCTATAAATGATTTACCAATTACAAAAGCTTGTGCAAGTCCATTTGGTTCAGGCTGAATTTGATACTCAAACCTACATCCTAGTTTAGAACCATCTCCTAGAAGATGTTGGAATAATGGCATGTCATGTGGAGTAGTAATAAATAAAATTTCTCTAATACCAGCATGCATTAAAGTAGATAATGGATAATAAATCATTGGCTTATTATAAACCGGCATTAATTGTTTACTAACTGCTAAAGTTAATGGATGGAGTCTTGTACCTGAACCTCCAGCTAAAATAATTCCTTTCATTTAATTATAATTTTTTCCAATCAATATCTTGATCATCTTGAAAATAATCTTCAGATTCTTTAAAAGTTTTAGTTACTATCAGTTTCTCTAGACTTAATAATAAAGAAGGCAAAAGAACCAAATTAGTAAGCATAGCTACAAATAAAGTTAAAGAAACTAAAAGTCCTAACGCTTGAGTTCCTCCAAAATTTGAAGCAATAAAAATAGAAAAGCCAAAAAACAAAATTATTGAAGTATATATCATACTAACACCTGTTTCCTTAATAGAAATTTCTACAGAGTCTTTAATATTTTTAGTTTTTAACTCTTGTCTATATTTTGCTAAAAAATGAATAGTATCATCAATAGATATTCCAAAAGCAATACTAAAAACTAATATTGTAGATGGCTTAATAGGAATCCCAAAATAACCCATAAGCGCAGATGTAAATATCAATGGAATCAAATTAGGTAAAAGTGATACCAAAACCATCCTCCATGATTTAAAAAGAAAAGACATTAAAATGGCTATTACAAAAATTGCTATTATTAAACTAATAAATAGGTTTTTAACTAAGTAAGTAGTTCCTTTTGTATATAGCACACCTGTTCCAGTAATATCGGATTTAACATGCATATGTTCTACAGTAGATTTTATACTTTCATGAAATTTTTCAACACCATAAATGCTATCAATAGCAGAAAAAGAAGATGGGAATTCATTTAATTTTGTTAATTCTCCATTTGTAAGAACTTGTTGAACTCTAAATTTAACTTTATTATTTTCTGAATAAAAATAGAAAATGCTGTCATTTTCAATAGCGTCTTTTAAAGAATTAGTTTCTGGATTAACAACACTTTCAATAGTATTATTAATTCTAGTGATTAAACTATCCATAGCAGCTGTTCCAATATCGGCAATTTGTAAAGTAATTCTTGTCTTGTGATGAGTTGAATCTAAAAAGGTACCTACAAAACCATTATTATTTCCTTCATCATTATTTACAAAAGTGTTTTTGAAATATTTAGATTTAATAACCCTCGAAAAATATTTTTGATCTTTAGACTTGCTAAAATCAAGATTGTATTTTGAACTTTTGCCATTGGCATAGGATTGAGATATGAATTTCATTGCATCAACAATAGAAAGAGATTTTGATAGATATTGTTCTTTTTTCAATTCAAGTTGTAATTTTTGAATTTTTGAAATATTGGAAAAACTTTCATAAACTGTGTCATTATATGTTAGAACAATTTCAAATGGCATAACACCATTTAATTCCTTTTCAAAATATTTTAAATCTTTTACAACTTGATCACTTTTAGGTAGGTCATCTACAATATTTCCAGTAGTATGCATCCATGTCATTCCGTAAAGACCAATTAGAAGTAGAATTCCTGTAATAATATAAACTTGCTTTCTTTTTTTTGTTGTGAAATAAACCAAATAATCAACAGATTTAAACATCCATTTTCGATCTAAATGCTTAGTATGTTTAGATTTTGGTGGAGAAAGAAAACTGTAAATTATAGGAACTAAACATATACTAATAAAAAACATACAAATGATATTTATTGAGGCAACAACTCCAAATTCCTTCATTATATCTGAATGAGTAAAAACAAATGTTCCAAAACCCATTGCGGTAGTTGCATTAGTCAAAAAAGTAGCATTACCAACTTTTTGAATCACTCTATCTAGTGCTTTTATTTTATTTCCATGATTTTTATACTCTTGTTGGTATTTATTAATTAGATAAACACAATTTGGAATACCAATAACAATAATAAGAGGAGGAATAAGACCTGTAAGAGCAGTGATTTCATATCCAAACAAGCTGATAACTCCCATTGACCAAACAACTCCTACAATTACAACAATAAGTGATATAAACACTACTTTATATGACCTAAAAAACAAAAACAATAAAATAGATGTAACTATTAAAGCGAGGAAAACAAACAATCCTAGTTCAGACTTCACTTTAAACATGGTAACTGAACGAATAAAAGGCAAACCTGAAAATCTTAAATTAGAAAAATATTGATCATATGACATAGCTAAATCATATATATCATCAATTAAGGTTCCTCTATTATTTGAATTAAAAATATCTTTATTCAAAAACAACATCATCAAATGAAGGTTAGAAGAATCTCTGTAAACTATATCTTCATAAAACTTAAGGTTTTTAATGACATTTTCAATACTATCCACTTCTTTTGAATTCAAGGGATAGTGCTGAATAATCTCTTCAAGAGAAAATTTAAATTCTTCTTTGTTTTTAATTATATTGTATAGATGTCCTTCTGAAAAAATAGAATCTACTACATTTTCCATTTTAGTTTGATCATCTTCAACAACTTTAACTTTAAGATTTTTTAGGCTGTCCCCCATTTGCAACCAAGCATTGAACTTTCTTTCAGAATAAAAATCAGCTTCATTAGTAGCAATAACAACCATCATCCCATCATGACCAAAATTGCCTTTAAAATCTTCATAAGCTAAGAAAGTTGGATCATTTGAAGGAAGCAACTTATTAAATTCATATTGAAGTTGCACTTTAGTTGCATTATAGCCTAAAAAGAAAGTTATAACAACCAAAACACAAATAATAGTAATCCTATTTCTTAATATTAAATTAGAAATTAACTTCCACATTACTTATCAATTCGTTAAGATAATCGCTAAGGTATTAATTAATGATTAAGAATAAATGTAAGTTAATAAAGGATTTTATTATTTTTAAACTAATGTTAGAAAATGCATTATACAGAATCAAAAGCTATAATTAGATCTTTATCCTTTATTAAGTTAATTAATTTAATAAAGCTATACCTAAGCTTTTTACTATCAAGATTTAGTAAAAAAGCTAAAATATATGGTCAACCATATGCTTTAAGCATTGAACCAACAACTACATGTAATTTAGGATGTCCTGAATGCCCAAGTGGGTTAAAACAATTTTCAAGAAAAACAGGAAATCTAACAGTTGAATTAAATACTAAAATTATTGATCAACTTCACAAAAACCTTACTTACATCAACTACTATTTTCAAGGAGAACCTTACATAAACTCCAAATTTTTTGATTTTGTAAAGTATGCTAACTCTAAAAAAATCTTCTGCTCAACTTCAACAAACGGACATTTTTTAAGTGATAGAAATTGTAAAAGAACTATTGAATCTGGTTTAAAAAGATTAATAATTTCAATAGATGGAAATGACCAAGAAAGTTACCAGGAATATAGAAAAAAAGGAAAGTATGAAACTGTTATAAAAGGAACAAAAAACATCATCAAATGGAAAAAAAACCTAAATAGTACCTACCCACATATAATTTTTCAATTCCTAGTAGTTAAAACAAATGAACATTTAATTGATGAAATGAAGTCAATTTCAAAGGAACTTGGAGTAAATGAGCTAAGAATTAAAACTGCTCAATTTTATGATTTTAAAAATGGCAATCCACTAATGCCTGAAAATGAAAAATATACTAGATATGTAAAGAAATCCAATGGAGAATACAAATTAAAAAACAACTTTAGTAATCACTGTTGGAGAATGTGGAGCAGTGCTGTAATAACTGTTAACGGAGAATTGGTCCCATGTTGTTTTGATAAAGATGCCAGTCATAAAATTGGAAATCTGAAAAAAGAAAGTTTTAATAAAATTTGGTTTGGTAATATATATAATAACTTCAGAAATAAAATATTAAAAGGAAGAGAAGAAATCGACATTTGTAAAAATTGTTCTGAAGGATCTAAAGTTTGGGCATAAAAAAAGCCCTGAAAACAGGGCTTTTCAAAAATAAAGTAATTTATTTCTTAGTGTCCTTCATGATCAGCATGACCTTCATGAGATTCTTCAGCTTCTTCAACTGGTGCAGCAGTAGAATCTGCTTCAACAGCTTCTGTTGCATTAGAATCTGCTTCAACAGCTTCTTCAACTGGTGCAGCTTCTTCAACTGGTGCAGCTTCTTCAACTGGTGCAGCTTCAGGAGCAGCTTCTTCTGCAGGTGCAGCACAAGCGATTAAAAGACCTAAAAGTGGTATAGTCCAAAATTTTTTCATAATTAAAAGTTTTAAATTTATATAATTTGCAAATTAAACCGTCAAAACTGAAAATATTTTATCTAATATCCTAATGATAATGCTAAAAAATAAAAAAAAAATTACACTTTCATAATATCCTTTTCTTTAAGAGATACAAGTTCATCTACTTTATCATTGAAAGAATCGGTTAATTTTTGAACTCTATCTTCTGCATCTTTCAATAGATCTTCACTAAGTCCTTCATCTTTCAAAGACCTTACCATATCATTAGCATCTTTACGTTGAGATCTAACACTAACTTTTGCATGTTCACCTTCCGCCTTCGCTCTTTTAACAAGATCTCTCCTTCTTTCTTCTGTTAAAACTGGAACAGCAATTATAATAACCTCACCATTATTTTGAGGATTCAAACCTAAATTAGCATTAATAACAGCTTTAGTTATTTCATCTAACATTGCCTTTTCCCAAGGTTGAATTGTTAAAGTTCTTGAATCTAACGTACTTACATTACCAACTTGTGACAAAGGAGTTGGCGTACCATAATAATCAACCTTTACCGTATCTAGCATTGATGGATTTGCTCTACCTGCTCTAATTTTACTCAATTCAGCAATAAGATGACTAATGGACTTACTCATTCCATCTTCTGCTTCTTCTAAAATCATATTAATCTCTTCCATAATGATTATTTAAACTGTTACAAGAGTACCAATTTCTGAACCTTGAATTACTTTTTTTAGATTCCCAGGTTCATTCATATTAAATACTATTACTGGCACACTATTTTCTTTACAAAGAGTGAAAGCCGTCATATCCATGACTTTTAAATTATTTTCATAAGCTTCATCAAACGTAAGCCTATTATATTTTACAGCATTTTGATCTAATTCAGGGTCTGCAGTATAAATCCCATCTACTCTAGTCCCTTTTAAAATAACTTCTGCATCAATTTCAACAGCTCTAAGTGAAGCAGCAGAATCAGTAGTGAAAAATGGATTTCCAGTTCCTGAACCAAATATAACTACTCTTCCCTTTTCAAGATGTCTAACAGCCTTTCTTTTAATAAATGGTTCTGCAATCTGTTTCATTTCAATTGCAGATTGCAACCTTGTATAAACGCCTAAAGATTCTAAAGCCGCTTGTAACGCCATGCTATTAATCATAGTAGCTAACATCCCCATATAGTCTCCTTGAGTCCTTTCCATACCACCCTCTTCTGCTTGTACTCCTCTGAAAATATTACCTCCTCCAATCACAATTCCAATTTCAACACCTAAATCTGAAATCTGTTTAATTTCTTCAGCATATTGCATCAATCTAACATTATCAATACCAAATTGTTTGTTTCCCATTAATGCTTCACCACTAAGTTTTAAGAGAATTCTTTTATATTTCATAGTTTTTAAATTTTTAAGCAAAAAAAAGAGAGCTTAAAAGCTCTCTAAATATAGGTAACAAAATTAAATTGAAAGCGAATATCGCTTAAAATCTGTTACTTTTAAATCTGGATTAGTTTCTTTAAGGAATTGTCCAACCGTTTTTTTATTATCCCTAATAAAAGATTGATTAATTAAAGTAGTCTCTTTAAAAAATTTATTTAACCTACCTTTTGCAATTTTCTCAGCCATTTCAACTGGTTTTCCTTCTTGAATAGCTAAATCCTTACCAACCTCAATCTCTCTATCAATCACATCTTGAGGAACTGAATCTTGATCTAGAGCAATTGGATTCATAGCTGCAATTTGCATAGCAACTTGCTTACCTTCATCTTCAGCATCTAGTGTAAGACCAACTAAAGATGCTATCTGATTTCCTGGGTGGTTGTAGGCTACTACTTTTTCAGCATCAATTTTTTCAAATGCTGATATTTGAATTTTTTCACCAATAACACCACTTTGTTCAGTAATTTTATCTGAAACAGAAAGATCTGAACCAGGGTAATTCTTAGAACTTAATTCTTCCAATGATGAAGATGATGTATTAATTGCTAAGTCAACTAATGAATTAGCCAATTCACTGAAATCATTATTTTTTGCAACAAAGTCAGTTTCGCAATTCAAACATAATAAGTAACCAGAGTTACCTGCAGATTTAGCAATAACCAAACCTTCTTTAGCATCTCTATCTCCTCTTTTAGCTGCAATTTTCTGACCTTTTTTTCTTAAAAAATCTATAGCAGCTTCAACATCTCCATTAGATTCTTGAAGTGCTTTTTTACAATCCATCATACCAGCTCCGGTTTTTTTCCTAAGCTCGTTTACATCTTTTGCTGTAATACTCATTTTAATTTATTTACGATTTTACTTCTTCTGTAGTTTTCTCAGCAGATTCAGCAGACTCGGCTGCTTTTGCTTCTTTAGCCGCTTTTTCTTGAGCAACTTTATCTTTATTTTGCTTTCTTTCTCCTAAACCTTCTTTAATAGCATCACATAAATTAGATATTATTAAATCGATTGATTTTGTTGCATCATCATTTGAAGGAATAACAAAATCTATATCATTAGGATTAGAATTAGTATCCACCATAGCAAATACTGGAATATTTAAATTTCTAGCTTCAGCTAATGCAATATGCTCTTTCTTTACATCAACAATAAAGATAGCAGCAGGAAGTCTATTCATATCTGAAATACTTCCAAATACTTTACCAATTTTCTCTCTCTGTCTTGTAAGTTGTAACCTCTCCCTTTTTGACATAGTATCTGCTGTACCATCTTTCATCATTTTATCGATAGAAGACATTTTCTTAACCGTCTTTCTAGTTGTTTTGAAATTAGTAAGCATACCACCTGGCCATCTCTCAGTTATTGAAGGCATATTAATTTCTTCAACTTTAGAAGAAATAATTTCTTTAGCTTGTTTTTTTGTAGCAACAAATAATATTTTTCTTCCAGATTTTGCAATCTGTTTCATCGCATTAGCTGCTTCATCTAGCTTTACTAAAGTTTTATTTAAATCAATGATGTGGATTCCTTTTTTTTCATCAAATATGTAAGGTGACATATTCGGATTCCACTTTCTTCTTAAATGTCCAAAATGCACTCCCGCATTCAACATTTCTTCAAAGGTTACTTTACCCATTTTGTTTACTTTCTTTTTACTGTTATTTTATTTTTCAGCAGAATTGTAGTAGCATTTCTGATCTACAAATCTTAGATACTAAACTACGCACCCAGGTGCGGTTTTTATAAAAATTATCTTTTACTAAATTGAAATTTCTTTCTTGCTTTAGGCTGACCTGGTTTCTTTCTTTCCACCATTCTTGGATCTCTAGTCATTAAGCCTTCTGCTTTTAACATTGGTTTGTATTCTTCATTAACTTCAACTAAAGCTCTTGAAATTGCCAATCTTATAGCTTCAACCTGTCCTGTAGATCCACCTCCTTTAACATTAATTGTAGCATCATACTTACCATTTGTACCGGTTAGTTCAAAAGGTTGAAAAATTTTATACTGAAGAACATCAGTTGTAAAATAATCTTTGTGATCTCTTTTGTTTATAGTGATTTTACCTTTACCATCTTTAAGGTATACCCTTGCTACAGATGATTTTCTTCTTCCTAGTTTATTGATTATTGACATTTAATCTTAGTTAAGTTCTACTTTTTTTGGTTTTTGAGCTGCTTTATCATGCTCACTACCAACAAATACATGTAAATTACCATAAAGCTTGTTTCCTAATTTATTTTTAGGAAGCATTCCCTTTACAGCCTTTTCTATAAGTCTTTCAGGAAACTTTGACAATAAAGATGCAGCATTGATAGATCTTTGTCCACCTGGGTATCCAGTATGTCTAATGTATTCTTTTGCTTCCCATTTATTTCCAGAAAGTGTAACTTTCTCTGCATTGATAACAACTACGTTATCTCCACAATCAACATGGGGAGTGTAATCTACTTTATGCTTTCCTCTTATTAAGGTAGCAATTTTACTAGCCACTCTTCCTAATGGCTGTCCTTCTGCATCTACTAACAACCATTCTTTATTAACGGTTTCTCTGTTAGCTGATACTGTTTTGTAACTTAAATGACTCACTTTACAAGTAATTTTTTAATTATTGGGCTGCGAAGATAGGGTATAATTTTGATACTAACAATTCGCTATGGATATTTTTAAATATAAATTAAGAAATTACTCCTAATTCCCTTCCTACTTTAATAAAAGCAGCTATTGCTTTATCTAAATGCTGCTTCTCGTGCGCAGCAGAAATTTGCGTTCTAATTCTAGCTTTTCCTTTTGGAACTACTGGGTAGAAGAAACCTATTGCATAAACACCTTCTCTTAACAATAAATCAGCAAACTTCTGTGAAAGCGCAGCATCATACAACATGATTGGAACAATTGGAGAATCCCCTTCTTTAACATCAAATCCAGCAGCAACAATTTTTTCTTTAAAATAGTTTGTATTATCCTCTAACTTATCTCTTAATTCTGTACTAGAACTAAGTATATCAAAAACCTTATTAGCAGCACCAACAATAGAAGGAGCTAAAGAATTTGAAAACAAATAAGGTCTAGATCTTTGCCTTAACATTTCAATTATTTCCTTTTTTCCTGTAGTATAACCTCCCATAGCGCCACCTAAAGCTTTACCAAGAGTTCCAGTAACAATATCCACTCTATCCATTACACCATGATATTCAGGGACACCTCTACCTGTTTTACCAATAAAACCTGCAGAATGACATTCATCAGTCATAACAAGTGCATCATATTTATCTGCCAAATCACAAATCTCATTCATTTTTGCAATATCACCATCCATTGAAAAAACACCATCAGTTACGATAATTCTATGTCTTTGATCCTGTGATAATTTCAATTGCTGCTCAAGATCTTGCATATCACTATGCTTGTATCTATATCTCTTAGCTTTGCAAAGTCTTACACCATCAATAATTGAAGCATGATTTAATTCATCAGAAATTATTGCATCTTCTGGGCCAAACAATGGTTCAAATAACCCCCCATTAGCATCGAAAGCAGCAGCATACAATATTGTATCCTCTGTTTGATAGAAATCAGCAATCTTCTTTTCTAATTCTTTGTGTATATCTTGAGTACCACAAATAAACCTTACAGAAGACATTCCAAAACCATGAGTATCTAACGCATCCTTTGCAGATTGAATTACTTCAGGATTAGAAGATAGTCCTAAATAATTATTAGCACACATTATCACAACATCTCCACCATCTTCAACATTAACATCAGCACCTTGAGGGCCTGTAATTACTCTTTCTCTTTTAAAAAGACCTGCTTTTTCAACTTCTTCTAATTCAGAAGCTAAAAATTGTTTTAACGAACTATACATAAAATAAAAATTAAACTAAACCTTGATCAATCATAGCATCAGCAACCTTAACAAATCCAGCAATATTAGCTCCTTTCACATAGTCAATATAACCATCTGAATCTTTCCCATAATCCACACACTGCTGATGAATATTCAACATAATATTATGCAATTTCTCATCCACTTCTTTTCTTGTCCAATTATAACGTAATGAATTTTGCGACATTTCTAGACCTGAAGTAGCAACTCCACCAGCATTTGAAGCTTTTCCAGGAGCAAATAATATTTTGCCTTCTGCAAAAACAGCAATTGCTTCAGGAGTTGAAGGCATATTAGCCCCTTCAGCTACACAAATACAATTATTAGACACTAAAGTTTTTGCATGATCTTCATTTAATTCATTTTGAGTAGCACATGGCAAAGCAACATCTACAGCAATTTCCCATGGTTTTTTACCTTCATGGAAACTAACCCCTTCAAAATGATCAGCATACTCTTTAATTCTTCCTCTTTTATTGTTTTTTAAATCCATTACCCATGCTAATTTATCAGCATCTATTCCGTTAGGGTCATGAATAAATCCTTTTGAATCACTTAAAGTAACCACCTTAGCTCCAAGTTCAGTTGCTTTTTGACAAGCAAACTGCGCAACATTTCCAGATCCAGAAATCGAAACAGTTTTACCTTTAAAACTATCCCCTTTTGTATTTAACATTTCTGCAGCAAAATAAACTGTACCATATCCAGTAGCTTCAGGTCTAATCAAAGATCCTCCCCAATTAATACCCTTTCCAGTTAACACACCAGTAAACTCATTTCTTAATCTCTTATACTGACCAAACATATAACCAATTTCTCTACCACCAACTCCTATATCTCCAGCAGGAACATCTGTATTTGGCCCAATATGCCTTGATAATTCTGTCATGAATGATTGACAAAATTTCATCACCTCATTATCAGACTTACCTTTTGGATCAAAATCAGAACCTCCTTTACCACCACCCATTGGCAATGTTGTAAGAGAATTTTTAAAAACCTGTTCAAAACCTAAAAACTTAAGAATGGAAAGGTTTACAGACGGATGAAATCTTAACCCACCTTTATAAGGCCCAATAGCTGAATTAAATTCGACTCTAAAACCTCTATTTACCTGAATATCTCCATTGTCATCCAACCATGGAACTCTAAATTGAAGAACTCTTTCAGGTTCAACTATCCTATCCAATATTTTAGCAGTTTTATATTTTGGGTTTTCTTCAATAAATGGAATAACCGCTTCCGCAACTTCCTCTACTGCTTGTATAAATTCTTTTTCGTGATCATTTTTATTTACTATGCTTTGCATGAAAGCATCAATTTGTTTTTGATATTTTGACATTATATAAAATATTACTTAATATTAAATTAAATCTTGCCAAATGTATACAAATTTATTTTTTCTTTTAGTGTATGACATTTAATTTATATTGAGATTTAAGTGAAACAAAATATTTTGTATTGAAATTTGACAGTATTTTTACATTTAATTATGTATAAATCTGCATTTTCAAAAAAAAAATCTTCAGATGAAGAACATTTTTACTTTTCTAAAGATGGTTATATTATTTTTACCGAAAAATATCACTTAAAAAGAGGATATTGCTGCAAAAATAATTGCAAACATTGCCCCTTCTAAAAGATTATTTAACAGGTTAAAAAAATAAAATGATATCGTTCAAGCAAATTATTAAACAAGGAATCCCTGATCAACTTCCATTAAAAAGAAAAAGATCTAACAAATACAGNCATGCCCCTAAAAGAAAGGACATTCTAACTAATGAAGAAAAAAAACTAGCTTTAAAAAATGCTTTAAGGTATTTCCCAAAAAAACACCACAATGAACTTTCCAAAGAATTTTTAAATGAACTAAATAGTTTCGGAAGAATATATATGTACCGTTNTATGCCTGATTATGAAATTTTCGCAAGGAANATTAATGAATACCCTGGAAATTCTACTCAAGCTAAATCTATTATGGTGATGATCCAAAACAATTTAGANCCATCNGTAGCTCAACATCCTGAAGAGTTAATCACCTATGGAGGAAATGGTGCTGTTTTTCAAAACTGGGCTCAATATCTATTAACCATGCAATATCTATCAGAAATGACAGATAAACAGACTTTAGTTATGTATAGTGGGCATCCACTTGGACTATTTCCTTCTAATGAATATTCTCCTAGAGTGATAGTTACAAATGGAATGATGATTCCTAATTATTCAAAAAAGGATGATTGGGAAAAATTTAATGCTTTAGGGGTAACTCAATATGGGCAAATGACTGCTGGATCATATATGTACATCGGACCACAAGGTATTGTACATGGAACTACTATAACCGTGCTTAATGCATGTAGAAAGATTGACACAAATGGAACAAGGGGAAAGTTATTTGTCACTGCTGGATTAGGAGGAATGAGTGGCGCTCAACCAAAAGCTGGCAACATTGCAGGTGTAGTTTCAGTAACTGCAGAAATAAACCCAAAAGCCACTTTTAAAAGGCATGAACAAGGATGGGTAGATGAAGTAATAAGTGATTTAGACCAGCTTTGCAACAGAGTAAAAACAGCCGTTTCCAAAAAAGAAATTGTATCGATAGCATATGATGGGAATATTGTAGATGTTTGGGAGAAATTTGACAAAGAAGATATTTACATTGACTTAGGCTCCGATCAAACATCACTGCACAATCCTTGGGCCGGGGGTTACTACCCAACAGGATTAACATTTGAAGAATCAAATGAATTAATGGCAAACAACCCAGAGCTTTTTAAAGAAAAGGTTCAACAAACCATAAAGCAACATGCTGCATCTATTAACAACCACACAAAAAAAGGAACTTACTTTTTTGATTACGGAAATGCCTTTTTGCTAGAAGCGTCAAGAGCTGGAGCAGATGTCATGGCAGAAGATGGAATAAATTTTAAATACCCATCATATGTTCAAGATATCATGGGGCCTATGTGTTTTGATTATGGCTTTGGACCTTTTAGATGGGTATGCACCTCGGGAGATCCCAAAGATTTGAAGAAATCTGATGAGATAGCATGTGACGTTTTAGAAAAATTAATGCAAAACTCTCCAAAAGAAATTAGACAGCAAATGGCAGACAACATTCAATGGATAAAAGGTGCTCAAGAAAACAAACTAGTTGTTGGATCACAAGCAAGGATATTATACGCTGATAGTGAAGGAAGAATTAAAATTGCAGAAGCTTTCAATAATGCTATTGCTTCTGGTGATATTTCTGCTCCAATAGTTCTTGGCAGAGACCATCATGATGTTTCTGGAACTGATTCTCCATACAGAGAAACATCAAACATTTATGACGGTTCTGCATTTACTGCAGACATGGCCATTCACAATGTAATTGGGGATTCATTCAGAGGAGCTACTTGGGTAAGCATTCACAATGGTGGTGGCGTTGGATGGGGAGAAGTAATTAATGGAGGATTTGGTCTAACATTAGATGGCACTCCTCTTGCAGATGAAAAACTTAAAAATATGCTTTTTTGGGATGTTAATAATGGAATTGCAAGAAGAAACTGGGCAAGAAATAAAGAAGCAATATTTGCTATCAAAAGAGAAATGGATAGAAACCCTATGCTAAAGGTTACATTACCTAATATAGCCGAAGACGATCTAATTGAAAAAATTATTAAATAACTTTCTTATTTAAACTTATCATTTTTCATTGTTTATTTGCAAATGAAATAATATAAATCATGGACAATAAAATTGCAATTATTGGAGCTGGAAACTTAGGATTATCTCTTGTAAAAGGATTAGTAGAATCTAAAAAATATATTCCATCCCAATTTAACCTTTCTAGAAGAAGAATTGAAAAGCTTCAAAACATGAAAGATGATGGGTTTAATATTTTTAATAACAACTCAAAGGCAATTGAAAACTCTAAAATAATTATAATTGGAGTTCTTCCTCAGAAGATCAATGAAATACTTTCTGAGATTAAACCTAATTTAAAAACTGATCAACTTATTATTTCATTGGTTTCTGGAGTTGAAATAAATGATATAATTAAAACTATAGGAGATAAAACACCAATAGTTAGAGCAATGCCTAATACAGCAATTTCAATTAGAGAAAGCATGACTTGCATTACCACAACTCATAAATGGGAAAAGTATATTAATACTACAAAAAATATTTTTAATCTTGTTGGTGAAACAGCTGTTATCAATGAAGAGAAAATGACTTCAGCTACTGCACTTTGCGCATGTGGAATTGCCTTCTTTTTAAGGTCTATAAGAGCAGCGTCACAAGGAGGGAATGAAATAGATTTTCATTCTTCTGAAGCCCTTAAAATGGCTGCTCAAACAGCAAAAGGAGCTGCAGCACTTCTACTTAAAAACAATTCACATCCTGAAGATGAAATAGATAAAGTAACTTCTCCTAAAGGTTGTACAATCGCAGGATTAAACGAAATGGAACACAATGGATTTAGTTCCGCATTTATTAAAGGAATTAAAGTATCTTCAGAAAAAGCTAAAAATCTTTATGAATGATAGATTTTAAACAAAAAACAATTTGGATAACTGGTGCATCATCTGGAATAGGTAAAGCACTAGCTATTAAATTTAGCAACTTAAATGCTAACGTTGTTCTTTCTTCTAGAAATCAAAAAGAACTAGAAGAAGTCGCTAAAAATTGTGATAATAATTGTATGATATTACCAATAGACTTGGAAAAACAAGAAGGTTTTTCTAATGACGTTAAAAAGGTAACCGAACAATTTAAAACCATTGATTTACTTATTAATAATGGTGGAATAAGTCAAAGGTCTGAAGCAAGTCAAACATCATTAGAAGTAGACAGAAGATTAATGGAAGTAAATTATTTCGGAACTATTGCACTTACCAAATCTGTTTTACCTGTAATGCAAAACCAGAAAAGTGGATATATAGTTACTGTAAGTAGCTTATCTGGAAAATTTGGATTTTTCCTAAGATCAGCATATGCAGCTTCAAAATTTGCTCAATTAGGATTTTTTGAATCACTACGGCTAGAAGAAGAAAAAAACAACATTAATATTAGCATGGTATTTCCAGGATTTGTTAATACTAATATTTCAAAAAATGCTCTTTCATCAGATGGAAAACCTCATCATAAGCAAGATGATAATCAAAAAAATGGAATTTCACCAGAAAAATGTGCTCAAGACATTATTAATGGCATAATGGACAATAAACACGAAATATATACGGGGGGAAAAGAAATGAAGTCGATTAAAATGAAAAGATTTTTCCCAAATCTTTTTTACAAAATACTAAGAAAACAATCCGGAACTTAATCCTTTACTCTAGTAAATTTTAATGCTTTTAACATCCAATTAGGTAAAGCTTGAGAAGCAGCTCTCTTCTCTACATTTAAATAAAGTCCTAATTTTTCAATGATAGGAATTTTATAAACTTCTATCATCTCAATTAAAGTTCCATCAGGATCTTCGCAATAAGTACAATGAACTCTTGTGCTTTCTCCCATACTTAATACATCTTTAGTATCACAAGTAAAACCATGACCAGATTCTTTTAATTTCTCACCTAAAGAAGCCATATTTCTTACGTCAAAACCCAAATGAACAAAACCTGTATCTCCCCATAGTCTATCAGCGTATATTTTTAATGGTCTTCTATCAGATAAATCTTGAACTAACTCAATATAACTTTTACCAGCTAATTTTGAAAATCCACCTCCAGATGGATTTTTTTGAGACAGCATAACTCTTCTGTATTCTTTTTCTCCACCAGGTAGTTTTTTCCAATCATCAAAAATTCCACTATCATCACTTATTACATCATCATAGCCTAGCATACTGTAAAAAGAGATTGCTTTTTCCATATCTGAAACACCAATATTGCAACCTAATGTACCTCCAGTAACCGATGAATGATTTGTATAGAAATCATCAGCAGGGAGAATCTGCCAAATTAGTTGATTTAAATCTTTAACATAAAATGTTTTTAATCCATTAGGATTTGCAACAACTTCCGTAATAAGTTCTGCGCCATTATCTTTAAAAAACATATAAGCTTTATCAACATCTGGAGCTTTTACCATACCAATGAAAATTCCTAAATCACCTAGTTGATGATCTACTTTAGCATGAGTTGCTTTAAAAGTACTTGGACTAACTACCTCCATCGCACATCCGCCCTTAATATTCAACACCATAGCAGCTCTTTTAGAAATAACTTTTCCCTCAGTATAAATAGTCATCAAGGGGGCTTCTGCCTCATCATTAAAAAGTGGAATATCCATTCCAAAAAATTTCCTATACCACTTCCATGCATCAGCATGATCAGGTACTCCAACTCCTAAATGTTGAATGCCGTGAATTGTATAACTCATGATTTTATTCTTTCAACGTAGACACCTTTAAATATGTCTACTTTAATTTTATCTCCGGTATCAATAAACAAAGGAACTCTAACTTCTGCGCCTGTTTCAATTGTTGCAGGCTTCATTGTATTTGTTGCAGTATCTCCCTTTATCCCTGGCTCCGTATAAGTAACTTCCGTTTCTAAAAATTGTGCCTGTTCAACAACTAATGGCATTTCTTCCTCAGCATGAAAAATAATAGTACATATTTGACCTTCCTTCATAAAATCAGGTTTTTCAATCATGTGTCCTTCAATAAAAATTTGCTCATAGGTAGTATTGTTCATAAAATGGTAACCAGTACCTTCTTTGTATAAATATTGATAAGATCTATTCTCTATTCTTACTATGTCAATTTTATGTCCTGATGGAAAAGTATGATCCACTACTCTACCATCTTCAATGCCCTTTAACTTTGTTCTTACAAAAGCTGGACCTTTTCCAGGTTTCACATGTTGGAATTCTATTACCTGTACCAACTTATTATTGTGGTTGATACATAAACCATTTTTTATTTCTGATGTAGATGCCATTTCTTAATTTTAATTCGCAAATATAGAAAATGTTAGATTACTCATTAACTAATATTACTCCAATTAGGTTTTAATCTCATTTGCCTAATTAATTCTTTTCTTATTGATTGGTTTTCTTTCAAAGTAAGATCAGCATCCTTTTTCAACAAATCATCTACATCGATTTTTGCTAATTGTATTAATTGACCATCTTTTGCTAAATCCGCTAATTTAAAATCTAAAACTCCACTTTGCTGAGTTCCCATAATATCTCCAGGACCCCTTATTTTTAAATCTTGCTCTGCTATTTCAAACCCATCATTTGTCCTAACCATAGTTTCTAACCTAATCTTAGCATCCTCAGTTAATTTATAACCACTCATTAATACACAAAATGACTGATCCGCACCTCTTCCAACTCTCCCTCTGAGTTGGTGCAATTGTGAAAGCCCGAATTTTTCAGAGCTTTCAATAACCATCAATGAAGCATTAGGCACATCTACTCCAACTTCAATAACAGTAGTAGCTACCATAATCTGAGTATTTCCTAAAACAAACTGATTCATTTCATAATCTTTTGCTTCTGGCTTCATTTTACCATGAACAATGCTTACTTTATAATCTGGCAGAGGAAATCTTCTAACAATACTTTCGTAACCATCCATTAGATCTTTATAGTCTAATTTCTCTGATTCTTCAATTAAAGGATATACAACATAAACTTGACGACCTTTTTTTATTTCTTCTTCCATAAATTGGAATACCTTAAGTCTACTAGAATCAAATCTGTGAACTGTATTGATTGGTTTTCTTCCAGGTGGCATTTCATCAATTACCGAAACATCTAAATCACCATAAAAAGTCATTGCCAATGTCCTTGGAATTGGTGTAGCGGTCATTACTAAAACATGGGGAGGTTGAATATTTTTTTTCCATAATTTGGCTCTTTGTGCTACACCAAATCGGTGTTGTTCATCAATTACTGCAAATCCTAAATTCTTAAATTTTACTTTGTCTTCTAACAAAGCATGTGTACCAACTAGTAAGTTCAACTCTCCTTTTTCCAAGCTTTCATGTATTATTTTTCTTTCTGCAGTTTTTGTTGATCCTGTAAGTAAAGCTACTTTAACCCCTAAAGGTTCCAAAAACTTATTTATTGTGTTAAAATGTTGAGTTGCTAAAATTTCCGTTGGTGCCATCAAACAAGATTGAAACCCATTATCAATAGCAAGTAAAATAGATAATACTGCCACTAAAGTTTTCCCACTACCTACATCACCCTGCAGAAGTCTATTCATATGATTAGATGAACCTAGGTCTCTTCGAATTTCTTTTACTACTCTTTTTTGAGCGCCTGTTAGTTCAAAAGGAAGATGGTCCTTAAAAAAGGAATTAAAAAAATCTCCAACTTTACTAAAAACAAAACCTCTTATTTTTCTTCTAGAAGTTATTTTTTGACGAGTCATGGCTAATTGCAGAAAAAAAAGCTCCTCGTATTTTAACCTTAAAATAGCCTTTTTAAGAATCATCTTATCCGTTGGAAAATGAATATTTTTATAGCAATTTTTAACATCAGGGAAATGATTTTTTTGTTCTATAGAAGAAGAAATTGTAATCTCTATATGATTTAAAACATGTGCTAATAGTGTACGCATTAAGTTTTCAATTCCTTTTGAATGAAGCCCAAATGAAGTTAATTTTTCTGTTGAATGATAAACAGGCTGCAATACGCCTATTTTATTTTTATTCTTTTCTTCTAATTCTAATTCAGGATGATTAAAATTCCAACTTCCTCCAAATAAATTTGGTTTGCCAAAAAGAACATATTGTTGTCCTAACTCAATAGAAGATTTAATCCACTTAATACCCTTAAACCAAACCAACTGAACAAAACCAGTATCGTCTTTAGCTGTTGCAACCAACCTTTTTTTTCTAGGCTGTCCTAACTCTTTAATATCTGTAATTTGTACAATGAGCTGAATATCTCCTTGTCCTTGTGTAATATCTTTTATAGTCTTTGTAGAGGATCTATCAATATACCTAAATGGATAATGGCAAAGCAAATCTCTAAATGTGTATATAAACAACTCGCTTTTGAGCACATCCGCTCTTTTAGGGCCAACACCCTTTAAAAATTCAATAGGAGTATTTAATAATTCAGAATTCAATGATGAAATAATCATTGAAAATACAATAAAAAAACTGGATTAAAACTAATTAAATAGAATCCTTTCCAAGTAATAATACTGGATTTTCCATGTAATTTTTGAATGAATTCAAAAAGGATGATCCAACAGCTCCATCAACAACCCTATGATCACAACTAAGAGTAACTTTCATAATGTTTCCTGGAACAACATTACCATCTTTAACAACTGGGACCTGCTGAATACCTCCAACAGCCAAAATACATGAATCTGGCGGATTTACTATAGCAGTAAATTCGTCTATGCCAAACATGCCTAAGTTAGAAATAGTAAAAGTATTACCTTCCCATTCTTCAGGTTGTAACTTTTTATCTTTTGCTTTTTGAGCAAATTTCTTTACTTCTTCACCAATTTGAGTAAGTGGTTTTTCATCTGCAAATCTTACAACTGGCACTAACAATCCTTCATCAACAGCTACTGCAACACCAATATGAACATGCTCATTGTAGCGAATAAAATCTCCATACCAAGAAGCATTCACCTTAGGGTTTTCTTTTAAAGAAATAGCAACTGCTTTAACCACAAGATCATTAAATGAAATTTTTGAAGGTGCT
This sequence comes from Crocinitomicaceae bacterium, assembly GCA_002721285.1. The sequence continues at coordinate 20,708 of PBJU01000021.1, read as the reverse complement.
ATAGATGCATTAATAGATTTTCTTGCAGACATAGCATTATCCATGTCAATAGAAACTGTCAAGTAAAAATGAGGAGCTGTAAATTTACTTTCTGCCAATCTTTGCGCTATTACTTTTCTCATTTGAGAAACTGGTTCGTCTGAGAATGACTCCACTCCAGAAATACTGGATTTACCTTGGTAATTATCTATATCCCTTTTTACAATTCTTCCATCTGTTCCAGATCCTTTTATAAATCTTAAATTAAGTCCTCTTTCTTCCGCTAATTTTTTAGCTAATGGAGAAATTTTAACCTCTGAACCAAATACAGATGCAGCAGTTGGAAAACTATTTGAACTACTTGCTACTGGCTTTGGTGCAGGTTTGGCAACTTCTACTGGTTTTGGTGTTGGTTTAGGAGTTTCTACAACTTTAACTTCCTTAGGAGCTTCTTCCTCTTTAGGTTCTTCAGCTGGTTTTGACTCCTCAGATTTAAGTAATTCAGCAACATCTTCTCCTTTTTCACCCAAAATTGCTAAAATAGAATCTACAGGAGCAGTTTGACCTTTCTCCACCCCAATATGTAACAAAACACCTTCTTGAAAAGACTCAAATTCCATAGTAGCCTTATCCGTTTCTATTTCAGCCAAAAGCTCTCCACTTTCAATATTGTCTCCTACATTTTTGTGCCATTCAGCTACCACACCTTCTGTCATGGTATCACTTAATTTGGGCATTCTAACTATTTCAGCCATAAAAATTTAAATTGATTGTTAATCTTTAATAAATGGATAATCCTTTTGCATATATACATCCTCATATAGTTCATGAGGCTCTAATTCAGGGGACTCTTCTGCAAAAGCAATGGATTCATCTACTATTGCTTTTACCTCATCCTGTATTTTCTTTATTTGAGAATCAGATGCTAATTTATTTTCTTGAATTGTATTTAAAACTTGTTTAATAGGGTCTTTATCCTTGTAATCTTCAACTTCATCCTTGGTTCTATACTTTTGAGGATCAGACATTGAATGTCCTTTGTATCTATAAGTTCTGATATCTAATAATGTTGGACCATCTCCTTTTCTAGCTCTTTCTGCAGCTTCTTCAATTGCATAATGAACTGCCTCAACAGACATTCCATCAACAACAAATGATGGCATGTGATAAGATTTACCGATTTCACTCATATCCTCCACATTGGTAGTTCTTTTAACAGAGGTCCCCATGGCATAATTGTTATTTTCAATAATAAAAATAACAGGCAACTTCCACATCATTGCCATATTGAATGTTTCATGTAAAGCTCCTTGTCTTGCAGCTCCATCGCCAAATGAACAAAAAGTAACATTCTTATTTCCTTTGTATTGATCAGCAAATGCAATACCTGCTCCCATAGGAATTTGTGCACCAACAATTCCATGACCTCCCATGAGGTTTACTTCCTTACTAAACATGTGCATGGATCCACCTTTACCTTTTGACATTCCAGTCTTTTTACCATAAAGTTCAGCTACCATGTATTTTGGATGTAGTCCAAGTGCAATAGGATGTGCATGATCACGATATGCAGTAATATGCTTATCTTCTTTTTTACATGCGGAAGCAGTTCCAGCTACTAGAGCTTCTTGACCAATATACAGGTGACAAAAACCACCAAACTTTTGTTGTATGTATAAATGACCAATACGTTCTTCAATCTTTCTCATAAGAAGCATATCCTTGTACCACTTAAGGTATTGATCTTTTGTGAAATCCAACTTATTTTTCGTTTTGGATTTTTTAGTTTTTTCAATTGTTGTCGTTGGCATAATTCTTTAAATAAATACAAATATAAATGAAAAGATTATCCACATTTCATTTATTAACTAATTAATATAATTTTAATCCATCAGCTTTAAAAGATAAAGGTAATAAATCAGCAACACTATTTATCTTATATACTTTTCCATTATTTGCTTTTAGTAATACTTCAATATTAGTATTTTGGTTTCGTTCATATTCAATCATTACTTGCCTACAGGAGCCACATGGGCTAATAGGTGATTTAATTTCTTCATGTTTTGATTGTACGGAAATAGCTATTTTTTTAATTACTTCATCTGGAAAATTAGCTTTACAATAAGACATTAGCACTCTTTCGGCACATAGAGANGAAGGAAAAGCCATGTTTTCTTGATTATTAGCAGAGATAATTTCTCCATTTGCTAATAATAATGCAGCACCAACACTAAAACCTGAGTAAACAGCATATGCTTTTTTGACAGCTTCATCAGAATGTATGAATAATCTTTTCTCTGAATCGTCTAAATCTTCAATAGAATCAAAAGCATGATATGAAAAAGAGATTTTCTTTAACATGAAAAATCAATAGTAAAAGTTAAAACAGGCTAAAAGGTAGTGAAAAATTATTTTTCAGTGTCTTTTACATCTCCTAAATTGAAATTCACAGAAAATCTAATTGTGTTTCCTAGAGGGTTTTGACCAGTAATTGAATTCTTGTTATTGACAACTAATATATAGGAAACGTCTATATTAATAACTTGGTATTTCACTCCAAAACCAAAAGTTGCAAACTGTCTTGCCCCTTTTGACCAGTGCTCATGAAAATAACCCATTCTTACTGCAAATAAATTATTATATAAAAATTCTGCACCAACCGATAAATTAATTTCTCTAAGCTCTTCTTTTAGAATTGAATTTTTCTCAACTCCAATAAATTCACCATTTTCATTTTCAATAGGAATACCTGGAGCGTCTGTAAAAGAACCAAATATTCCTGAAGCAACTCCAACATTAGGATCTCTTCCAGAAAAAATCATAGGTGTTCCATCTGCATTAAAAAGTGGCTGACTATTAGAATCTAAAACATAAATAGGTGGGGTTGGGACCAGTAACTTATTTACATCAAAAGAAAGTGAAAACTTATTGTATTCATCCAAATCTACGTTTAAACTACTTCCTAATCTTAAATTTGTTGGAAGAAAATCATCTGAATCAATTGAGTCAATATATGACATTGGTGCACCAATATTAGAAATATTTGCACCAAATGCTAAAGAAGAATTTCTGTCAGNAATTTCAAATGGATCAGTAACATAGTATAAGGATAAATCAGTAGCTATGCTTGAAGCAAAGTTTTTTACTGAACCACCTTGACCACCAAATCCACCTGTTAAATTAGAGTAAATATACTTAGCAGTTATTCCACCAGAGAAATTATCACTTAATTTTCTTGAATAAGCTATATCAAAAGCAAATTCATTTGGATTAAAATCCATCACTTCTGTTCCAACTGCATCTGTAAAAGTAATTTTTCCTAAAGAAAAATATCTAAGAGATGCTCCAATAGTAGATAAACGGTCTATTCTTTTGTAGCCTGATAAATATGCCAAATTAATATCTGGAACCAAATTTTTTAACCAAGGAGCATAAGATATACTAAATCCCATATCATGAACCTCATCAATAAAAACCAATTTGGCTGGATTCCAGTGCATTGCATTAGCATCAGGACTAATAGCAACCCCTACATCTCCCATGGCTCCTGATCGAGAGTCTGGAGTTATCATTAAAAAAGGCACTGAAGTTGTAATTGTATTTAATTTTTCTCCTACAGATCTTCCCCCAAGGTTTTGAGCACCAATTTGCCCATAAAAATCAAAACCATTCACGTTGGAAAAGAAGCAAAAAAGTAATATTACTTTAAGAAATAATTTCATTATTATAAATTAGANTTTTTAAAGAAACGGCAAATATATACAAATAGTATATAGAAAATAATTATTTTAACAGGAACATGGCTTCAGTTTTATCAGTAGATAACCCTTGTTCATTTTTTACACTCAAATTATATAAATAAACTCCTCTGGAAAGCTGTTCCCCATAATCATCCCTTCCATCCCAAGGAATTCCTTGAGATCTGAATCCTTCATTATGAATTCTCTTATTAATTCTTTTCACAACTCTTCCTGAAACGGTATAAACCTGAATACTTACATCTAAAAAATTACAGTTTTGATTATGCTCAAAATAAAAAGAAGTATTTGTTGTAAATGGATTTGGGTAATTAAGAACATGACTTATTTCAATNTCCTGTTCGTTAATTACTGTAAAAAACAACTCACTATCAGTTGAATTATTATAATTATCCCAAACCTTTATTTTCAACTTATGATCTCCTTCTGATAAATCACTTAATTCATAATTTATTTTACCACTTTTATAAGTATCCAAATCGGACTCATAATAATCATTTAGTATAATTGAATTTGTAAAATCATCNTCAACAACTAACTCAATATTATGTCCAATACCATTACCAACAGTATTAATTCCATTNGAATCAAAAACAGANACAATCAATAAAGGTTTATTGTTGGAAATGCCACCTGAAACAAAACTTTCATCATTTAAATACATTTGAACATCAGGGCCTATTTCATCAATTGCAGCCGTAGTATCAATTCCTCCAATAATTAGAGAATCATTATAACCAGNAGCATCTATATTTCCATTTTCTGCATAAAAAGACATTCTTGAAAGGCCATAATTGTAGCTTATATCTTTTGGAACCTTAAAAGTGAAAGAAAAATCACCATTTGATACTGAAGATTTNCCTTTGTAAATAATATTTTTCCACATTTCAAAAGGAGAAATAGAAGACCCAGAATTAGTACCTAAAGTNCTAAAAGATGATTTTTTATCATAAAAAGTCAAAGAGGCTGTACCATTAAAGTTAGTGAGTTTATTCANATAACTATCNTCNAAATGNCCATATACTACTACCTCACTTAAAGCACTTACTGTATCTCTACTAAATGAATCAATTCTTACTTTTTGTTCAGGAAGTGCTAACTTTAAAGCAGGATCACCTAAATAAGCAAATTTCCTGTAATTCGGATCAGCGCTGTTAATTGCAAATTTGTTTTTAGTCCCAACATAAATATCTCCAAACCTTTGAGATTGATAATTAACATAATCAAATACCGTATCATAGAAATATCTGTTTAAATATTCATTAGGGATTGCATAAACCAATCTAGTAGTAGTAAAAAGCCCTATTCCAGCTCCATCAGGATTTAGCAAAATATATTCCCCTGCAGAAACACGATCATGGTCATCAAATCGGCCAAATTCACAGGTAGCTGTCATAAAAACAGGCATATTATAAAAATTCTTCCAGCCTCTAATTGTAGGTACATCCAATATTTTTTCATGAGCCCATCCAACTTCACCTCCATGTCCTATATAATTAACAACTAAAGCTCCATCATTAACTTTCTTTTCTATTTCACTTGATGCATCAGGAATTCTTTCCCCTACAGGAGTTGTTTGCTGAGCGTATGCATCAGAATGAATTTTAATAATATTCATTTCAGGTTTTTGAAGCTCAATTTTATCAGCCATTATTTCTACATCATCAAAATATGCATTTTGATCTTCATCATCACTAACCATTATTACCTTATTTCTCCATTCACCCATAGTACTTTTGGAAGAATTATTAACACAATTAACTGATGATACAATAGAATCATTTTTAGATGTATAATTACGTATTTTATCCACCATTTCAATTGCTTGTTGATTATTCACAACCACTAACCTACCTACTCCTATATTTAACAAATCTGTATTAAGTATAGATGCTCCGTCAGATAAAATAGCGTAATAATCATCAGAAGCATAAGTATTAGTAACACTTAAAGATTCACTAGATTCATATACTGGTAGAAAATTTTTTCCGTGTCCTAATTTGTTTTTATTGTCGTATGTTCCATCTCCAAAAAGCAGACAATACTTAGGAATAGTAGTAGGGTTTCCGTTTTCTCTTACATAAAACATCCTTAAAAATTGTTTTATTGCTGTAGCATCTGGAATTCCACCTGAAAACTCATTATAAATCTCCTCATCCGTAACAACAATAACGTTCATTCCTTCATTTTGATGAATCAACTTCAACTCATCAGCTGCTATTTTAAATTCAATTGGAGATATTATGACCATTTCTGGTGTAGGTAATCCATGTAAATTTTGAGGACTTACAGCTTTAAAATAATCTGGAGTTTCAAAATTAGAACCAGATATTGCAATAAAATGTCTATTAGAATCTAATTTAGAAATGAAGTATAAATCATTACCATTTTTAGTAAACTTTACATCTTTTACATTGGATAGGTCGGTTATATCCCATATCATATCCACATTGTCAGAATTGGATAGATTGATTTTTGACCAATTATCTAAAGAAGAAACAGCAGGCATGAAAAAACTAAACTGCTGATTATCTACATATAATTCTCTATCACAATTGACCTCAATGTAGTCTAAATAACCCTTAGAAGAAGGAGAACCATTATTGTCATAGTCGAGGTTTATAGTAAAAGACTGTCCTGGATTATTAATAAAATCAAAGTTTTTTAAAACTTTCCGACCAACTGGGGAATAATAACTAGAACCTGTAGAATTAATAGCAATAGAGTGATTTTGACCAAATAAAGATAAGTTAAAGTAAGATGTTGAGAAATTAGATTTACTTACAAGCTTTATAGTAACATGTGAAGAATCTCCAATATTATTAAATGAAAAGGAATAATTTTTATTATTATCTAAATCAAATATATCTCCAAGCCATTGTGAACCTGACTTAAGCAAATTAACCTTATCCTCTTCAATGTATTTAAAGTCTTTGAAAGATGTTATATTTTGAGTNTANTTCTGATTTAGGTTATTGATTGTATCTAAATAATTGACNGGTCTATTTTGAATATTTAAAAAGAAATAAGCTGAATCTGAATACAAATGATTAACATGCGTAAATTTACCATTATTCCATTGCTCTCTATTAGCTGAATTCAAATAAAACAATAGATAATCNCCATTAGAAAAAACACCATCCCCACCATCATTTATGTAAANGGTTTGCTGAATCAAATCATCTGGCCTTTGGTCATTATTTACAGATCCGAGAAGTCCATTGTTATTAGAGTATAGATGAATATTATTACTTGGTATATCATTATTAATGATATTATTGTTAATCAGGAAGTTATAATCAATTTTATGAATCCCTTTCTTAAAATTTCTAAACTTATGCCAAGTAGAGCCATCAGATAAAATTGAATTAGCAGTAAAAGTCGATGACTTTTTAAAATTTTGAATTGGATTAGGTGCTGATTTTATGATAATATCAACCGATTTTAACTTATATATTATGCCATTTTCTTTTCTGAAGCATGAAATTAAAATAAGCTTTTTCTTATTAATTGCATTTTGCTGTTGTATTCTGGTCTCAATATTATAAATATTACTCACATTTGTATTGAAAAAAAAAGCAATCTCTTCTGAGCTTAGTATTTCTTCCTCATAATTAAAACTAGATAATTCATAACCATATGGAATAGAATATTGTACAACTGGACAAAAGGAATTTAAATCAAAGTAACCTTTATTTGGATGAAAAAGGAAATTTGAACTAATGTCTGAAACAGGAATACTTTTAAGCCTTTTATAAGAAACTGATTCATTTATATGAATGTCTTTTTGTGATTGACAAACAAATGCAAAAAATAAAAAGCTAAATATTAAAGAATAACGGTATTTCATACAATTAAATTCCTACAAATAAACTAAAAAATAAAAGTATTATTGTATTAGATTAATTTTGATTATAAACTAATAAACGATTTTTCGTATAATTGGAAAAAATTAATCTAACATTGTGGATTTTGCCTAAATATATAATGATGAAATTTAAACCGATTTTCTTTATACTGTTTATCATCATTTTCTCCATCACAAAAAGTTCTTTTTCACAAGACCCAACTTTTACACAATTTTACGCAAACCCACTATATTTAAATCCTGCTTTTGCTGGAACTCACTTGGCACCTAGAGCAACTTTTAACTACAGAAATCAATGGCCAGGAATCCCTGGAACATTTGTAACCTCTGCTTTCTCATATGACCAACATGTGAATAGTCTTCATGGGGGTATTGGAATAATGTTTGTGAATGATAAAATGGCCTCATCTCTTCAAAGTAATAGAATAAGTGCCATTTATTCTTATCAAATGAAATTATCAAGAAATTTTTCTGTTAGAGCTGGACTAGAAGGTACTTTTTGGCAAAAAAACCTTAATTACAGTCAACTCACCTTTGGAGATATGATTGATCCAATCAGAGGTTTTGTATACCAAACTGGGGATGTTTTTACTGAAAATGGAACTAGAAGTGGGCTAGACTTTTCAAGTGGGATTTTAGGTTTTAGTGAGAAATTCTACATAGGATTTGCTGCTCATCATTTAACACAACCTAACGAATCTCTTCTTACAAATGACACTAGTGTCCTTCAAATGAAGTATACTGGTCATTTTGGTTTTCATTTACCCGTTAACTTTAATAGTTCTATTGTAAAAGAAGATGAAACTACGATATCTCCTAATCTTTTATTTAGAAGACAAGGTGATTTCCAACAATTAAATTTGGGTTTATACATTCAAAAAGGACCATATGTGGGTGGGGTATGGTATAGAAATAAAGATGCTTTAATTGTATTATTTGGATATGAACTTGGATTAGTAAAGGTTGGATATAGTTATGATGTAACCGTTTCCTCNCTATCAATGGCTACCTCAGGTTCTCACGAAATATCTCTTCAAATAAATTTCCAATCTAAAACAAAAAAGAAAACTTCAACAATTAGTTGTCCTTCTTTCTAAAAAAAATACCTAAATTTGTAACTTTACAGGACCTTAAGCCGTAAAGGTTGGTTCTTAAAATTTTATTATAATGAGAAATAAAATTAATTATATTCTAAGCTTATTGGTGTCAATAGTGATGATATCAAGTTGTACAACGAAGTACGAATCATCAAGTATTACAGGTTGGGACTACAACAATCCTAAAAATGGTGGGTTCCAAAAAGTTCCTTATGCAGAACAAGAAACTGGTCCTGGTCTTATACTTATTGAAGGTGGTACATTCACAATGGGAAGGATTGAACAAGATGTGACCTATGAAAACCATAATACACCTAGAAGAGTATCTATATCATCTTTTTACATGGATGAAACAGAAATTTCTAATTTCCATTGGTGTGAATACCTCTACTGGACAGGGAGAACTTATACTGATTTCCCTATGATTTATAAAAAAGCTCTTCCTGACACACTTGCTTGGAGAGAAAAATTAGGATATAACGAAAAATTAGTTGAATACTATTTAAGACATCCTGCTTACAGAGATTATCCTGTGGTTGGAGTTAATTGGAATCAAGCTAGTAACTTTTGTGCTTGGAGAACTGATCGTGTAAATGAATTTATATTAATTAGAGAAGGTGTGTTACTAATGAATCCTAATCAGCAAAATGAACCATTTGAAACAGACGCTTATTTAGCAGGTCAATACGAGCAAGGATTAAACCCAAGAGGACAGATCGGAGATTATGACCCAAGTAAAGGTGGTTATGATCCAGCTTCTGGGAAATTCTCACCAAAAGATATGGCAACTAGAAACGTAAAAATGGAAGATGGAATTCTATTACCAAGATATCGTCTACCAACTGAAGCTGAATGGGAATTTGCTGCATACGGTTTAATAGGGAATACTATTGATGAAAGAGTTATTGAAAAAAGATTATATCCATGGGATGGACACTGGGTAAGAAATCCACAGGAAAATTTCCAAGGAGAAATGCTAGCTAATTTTGTTAGAGGAAGAGGAGATTATATGGGTGTTGCCGGATTTTTAAATGACAATGCTGATATTACTGCTCCTGTAATATCTTATTTCCCTAATGATTACGGTTTATACAATATGGCTGGTAATGTAAGTGAATGGGTTTTAGATGTATACAGACCACTTTCTCACGAGGATGTTGATGANTTCAGACCTTTTAGAGGAAATGTTTTTAAAACTAAAGTTCTNAATGCNTCNGGCCATNTNGATGAAAAATANGATGCAACTATTTATGATATTCATGGAATAGAACAATATTTAGTTGAATTTAAAGCTGAAAGAGAAGGNAAAAANAAAAACCAAACTTATGGATACTCTCCTAAGAACAATATGGATTCAGTTGAAAANGCANTATTAACTACTATTGATCAATATGTTAAAGATGCCAAACTATTATTAAAGAACAAACAAATNATAGAAGCATCNCTNAAAATTCAAGAAATATTTGATAATGTTTTAGAAGACTTTGATTTACAAGTTTCACAAGCTGCAAACTTAGTNGGGTACCAAATTCAAATTAGCCCTATGTTAAGAAGCGGTTTATCAGATTACATTATGAATACACCAGGTAATGTAAAAATGAGAAATGTTACTGCTGAAGAAAACTTAAAAAGAAGTAATTACAGAATTGCCGATAACATTGATTATCTAGANGGTGATTTGAAATCTTCTGTTGATAACCCAGGTGATCCTGCAAGTGCAGTTGCAATTGCAGAATACAACACTGGAAAGAAAAATGAAGATTTCGCTATGTATAGAAGAGGTAAAGAGGGTGTACTTAAAAAAGCTGGTGAACCAACTAGTTTGATTTCTGATAAATCAAGAGTATATAAAGGCGCTTCTTGGAAAGATAGAGCATATTATATCAACCCTGGAACTAGAAGATTCCTAGAACAAGATAGATCTTCTTCTACAATTGGATTTAGATGTGCAATGGATAGAATTGGAAGCCCAACAGGAATGGGAGTTTTCAAATAAAAATTAATTATACAACAAAACATCAAAAAAGGGAGCAATGCTCCCTTTTTTATTAAACATTATATAGAAAATTAATCTCTAATAATATTTCTTGCAATTACAATTCTTTGAATTTCTGAAGTTCCTTCATATATCTGAGTGATTTTAGCATCACGCATTAACCTTTCAACATGGTACTCTTTAACGTATCCATAACCACCATGTATTTGAACAGCTTCAACAGAAGTTCTCATAGCTACTTCAGAAGCATGTAACTTTGCCATAGCCCCAGAAAGACTGTAATCCATTCCATTATCTTTATGCCATGCTGCTTTATGAACTAAATTTCTAGCGTTTTCAACTTCTATAAACATATCTGCAAGTTTAAATTGAATTGCTTGGTGGTGATTAATTGGCTTACCAAAAGTTTCTCTTTCCTTAGAATAAGCTAAAGCTAATTCGTAAGAACCTGCTGCAATACCAAGAGCTTGAGCTGCAATACCAATTCTTCCACCNTCCAAAACTTTCATAGCAAATTTNAACCCAAAACCATCTTCCCCTATTCTATTCTCCTTTGGGACTTTAACATCTGTAAAAACTAAAGTATGGGTATCACTACCTCTAATTCCTAATTTATCTTCTTTGGCACTAACATCAAAACCAGCCCAGTCTTTTTCCACAATAAACGCATTTATTCCTCTGTGTCCTTTATCTACATCAGTTTGAGCGATCACTAAAAAAGTAGATGCAGTACTACCATTTGTAATCCAATTTTTTGTTCCATTTAATAAATAATGATCCCCCTTATCAATTGCAGTTGTTCTCTGTGATGTGGCATCAGATCCTGCTTCAGGCTCCGATAAACAAAAAGCTCCTACCTTCTCTCCTTTTGCAAGCGGAACCAAATATTTTTGTTTTTGTTCTTCAGATCCATATTTTTCAATTCCCCAACATACTAAACTATTGTTAACTGACATAGCAACTGAAATAGAAGCATCTATTTTAGAAATTTCTTCCATAGCAAGCACATAGCTAAGTGTATCCATTCCACTCCCGCCATACTTAGGGTCAACCATCATCCCCATAAACCCAAGTTCACCGAGTTGTTTTAATTGGTCATAACCTACTACCTGATCTCTATCACGATCAATAACTCCAGGCTTACATTCGTTAATTGCGAAATCTCTAGCAGCATCTCTTACTGCTTGGTGTTCTTCTGATAATTCAAAATTCATAATCTATTAATTTGGATGCAAAACTATAAAATTAATCATATATTGTCATTACCATATTTTGTTAACTTTTTTTAATGCAGATTTATAACACTATTGGAATAATGTCTGGTACATCTCTAGATGGTCTAGATATTGTTTATGTGAAAATTTATTTTGACAATGTTTGGAAACATGATATTTTATCCGCGAAAACCTACTCTTACAATAAAAAATGGAGAATCAAATTAGCCAATGCTAAAGAACTTTCAGCACTAGAACTTATTAATTTAAACAGTGATTATGGAATATTTATAGGAGATAAAATTAATGCCTTTATAAATGAGAATAATATTAATAAAGATAAAATAGATTTAATTGCATCTCATGGACATACAATTTTCCATCAACCAGAAAAAGGATTTACCTATCAAATTGGCTGTGGAGCACAAATAAGTACAGTTACAAAAATTAAGACTATATGCGACTTTAGATCATTAGATGTAGCTCACGGTGGACAAGGTGCTCCATTAGTCCCAATTGGAGATTTACATTTATTTAATGAATATGAGTATTGTCTTAACTTAGGAGGAATAGCAAATATTTCATACAATGAAAACGGTAATAGAATTGCTGCAGATATTGACTTTGCAAATATCACCAGTAATACTTTAGCTAAAAAATTAGGTTTTCAAATGGATGAAAATGGCCATATTGCTCAAAGTGGAAATATAAACCAACCATTATTAAACGAACTTGGTAAAAACACTTTCTACAAAAAAAAATTCCCAAAATCACTAGCAATAGAAGATTATAATAGATGGTATGAGCCCATCATTAATGGTCATGATATTTCTATTGAAGACAAATTGCACACAGCAGGATTCCAAATGTGTCAAAATATCACCAATTTAATTAATACAAAAATAAATCATAGGGTTCTAGTCACTGGTGGAGGTGCTTACAATAGTTTTTGGATAAAAACAATGAAAAAAATGGGGGTTAATATTGTTTTACCTAGTCAACTAATTATTGAATATAAGGAAGCATTAATCTTTGCTTTTTTAGGNGTTTTAAAGATAAGAAATCAAGTAAACACACTATCTAGTGTTACTGGCGCATCTAAAGATTTAGTCTCTGGGATAATATATGATTCANAAAACTTTTAAAAGTGTTAAAAACAACTTATCGATAAATTCCTTCTTTTTTATACTTTTGGTGCTTTAATATAAAAGATGAAAGAACTATTAGAAAAATTTGAAAACAAACACCCAGAAATTGTTTTTCAATGGCAAGATGCTGAAACAGAAGCTAAAGGGTGGGTTGTTATCAATTCTTTAAGAGGAGGAGCTGCAGGAGGTGGAACAAGAATGAGATTGGGATTAGACCAGCATGAAGTTACTTCATTAGCAAAAACAATGGAAGTTAAATTTACTGTATCTGGCCCACCAATTGGTGGAGCTAAATCAGGAATTAATTTTGATCCNAATGANCCAAGAAAAGCAGGTGTACTTAAAAGATGGTATGAAGCTGTAACTCCACTTCTAAAACATTATTATGGAACTGGTGGAGATTTAAATGTAGATGAGATTCATGAAGTAATTCCAATCACAGAAGATTGTGGTGTTTGGCATCCTCAAGAAGGTGTTTTTAACGGCCACTTTCAGCCAAGAGAAGCGCAAAAAATAAACAGAATTGGGCAACTTAGACAAGGCGTACTAAAGGCAATTGAAGACCCAACATACTCTCCTGATGTAAATAAAAAATATGTTGTAGCTGATATGATTACTGGATTTGGTGTTGCTGAATCAGTAAAGCACTATTACGATATTTATGGTGGGAAATTAAAAGACAAAAGAGTAATTGTACAAGGTTGGGGTAATGTTGGCTCAGCAGGTGCCTATTACTTAGCTCAAGAAGGCGCAAAAATTGTAGGTATAATTGACAGAGTGGGTGGATTAATTAACGCAGATGGTTTTTCTTTAGAAGAAATCAGAANATTATTTTTAAATAAAGATGGAAATGCTTTAAATAGTCCTGATATGTTATCTTATGATGAAGTAAATGACAAAATTTGGGATTTAGCTGCAGAAGTTTTTATCCCTTGTGCTGCATCAAGATTAATAACCAAGGACCAAGTGGATAGAATGATTGACAATGGCATTGAAGTAGTAGCTGCTGGAGCTAATGTTCCTTTTGCAGATCCTGAAATATTTTTTGGTCCTATTGCAGACTATACAGATGAAAAAATAAGTGTTATCCCTGATTTCATTTCAAATTGCGGAATGGCAAGAGTATTTGGTTACCTAATGGGGAATGACTTAAGTAAAATTGAGGACAAAGAAATTTTCAATGATACTTCTGTAATTATCAAAAAAGCACTTGAAAAAACATATCAAAAAAACGATTCAAGAACAAAAATTGCTAAAACAGCTTTTGAAATTGCTCTTAATCAACTAATCTAAAAAATCAAATAAGGTGGAAACTATAATTGTTGTTATTTTCATTCTTGGTTATTTGGCTATAACCTTAGAACATTCTATTAAGATTGATAAACTAGTACCTGCTTTACTAATGATGGCATTAGTTTGGGCGTGTATTGCTCTTGGTTTAGGAGATTTGAATCATTGGTTTGACTCCGGTCATCACCAACTTATTGATAATTTTTCTCAATTACCAGTTCATGCAGAACATCATCATGAGTCAAAAATGGAATGGTTTGAAAGCACACTACTTCATCATTTTGGAAAGACCTGTGAAATTTTGATCTTTTTAATTGGTGCAATGACCATTGTAGAAATAATAGATCATTTCAATGGTTTTTCTACTATTAAACGTTTTATTAGGACTAATAAAAAGAGCAAATTACTCTGGATCATGTGTGTATTAGCATTTATCCTTTCAGCTATAATTGATAACCTAACCGCTACAATAGTTCTTATTACTATTCTTAGAAAATTAGTGTTAGATAACAAAGCAAGACTATGGTTTGCTGGATTAATTATCATAGCTGCAAATGCCGGAGGTGCATGGTCTCCAATTGGAGATGTAACTACAACCATGCTTTGGATGGGTGAAAAAGTAACCACAGTTGAATTAATTAAATTACTTATTCTTCCATCATTATTGTGTATGCTTATTCCTACTGCAATTGCAAGTTTTTTAAAACCTTTTAGATCTACATTTGATGCTCCACAAGAAGTAACAAGAGAAAATAGCAAAGGGCCATTAATGTTATATTTAGGACTTTCTGCTATTGTTTTTGTGCCAATTTTTAAAACTGTGACACACCTTCCTCCTTATGTAGGTATGATGTTATCTTTATCTATTGTTACACTTGTTGCTGAAATTATAAGCTCAAGACAATTTAAAATGGCACAATTAAGCGAAGGAACTGCTGATGGCCACGCTCCAAGTCCAGTATTCAGAGCTCTTTCTAAAATTGAAATGCCTTCCATACTATTCTTTTTAGGGATATTAATGACAGTTGCTGGGCTAGAATCATTAGGAATCATTTTTAACCTTGGGAAAAGCGTTCAAGAAGTGATGCATATTGATCTTTTTGTAATTCTTCTTGGAGCTGGTTCTGCTATAATAGACAACGTTCCTCTTGTGGCAGCAAGTATGGGGATGTTTGATCTTGCGACAGATAATACAACTTGGCATTTTATTGCCTATTCAGCTGGAACTGGAGGAAGCATGTTAATCATTGGNTCTGCTGCTGGAGTAGTTGCTATGGGAATGGAAAAAATATCCTTTTTCTGGTACTTAAAAAATATTGCTTGGCTAGCATTAGTTGGGTACTTAACAGGCGCCGGTTCATTTCTATTAATACAAGCCTATTTATAAGCGTATAAAAATATTACTTTCACAAAAAACCTATAAAAATGAATTTGAACTTCTCTACAATGTTTTTTAACATTCAAGAATCTACAAGTGAAATTATTGCAGATTCAGCAACTATTTTAGAAACTGAACAAATCTCCATGTGGCAATTAATTTGGGGATATGATTCTGTATCAGGCGAGTATAGTATTACCAGCTTGGTTGTAATGTCTTTACTTTTCTTATTTTCATTTATTGCTGTATACGTATTTATTGAAAGGTTTATGGCAGTTCAAAGAGCTTTAAAAGGTGAAAAAAACTTCATGCAAGTTATTAATGAGTTTGTATCTCAAGGTAAATTAAATGAAGCCAAAGAACACTGTAAATCTTCTGAAAACCCAATTGCTAGAATGATAGGAAAAGGATTAAGTAGAATTGGTAAACCAATGAAAGATATTACTACATCNATTGAAAATGTTGGTAAACTAGAAATCAGTCGTTTGGAAAGAAGGTTGTCTATGTTAGCAACTATTTCTGGTGTAGCCCCTATGCTTGGGTTTTTGGGAACAGTACTTGGAATGGTAAAGGTTTTTCAAAACATGTCTAAGGAAAAAACATTTGAAATAGCAAGCTTATCAGGTGGAATTATGGAAGCCATGATTACTACTGTTGGAGGTTTAATNGTTGGAATTGTTGCTTATGTTGCCTATAACTATCTAGTTAGTAAAGTGGAAAAAGTAATTCACAATATGGAAGGTGCTTCCATTGACTTTATTGATATCCTAGAAGCTCCAGGAANCTAATGAATTTTAGATCTGAAAATAAAATTAAGATTGAAGGTGGAATGTCTACCATGACAGATCTTGTTTTTCTATTGCTTATTTTCTTTATTGTAATTTCTACAATGATAACTGCAGGAGTTAATATTGATGTTCCCAAAGAAGGTGGAAAAGCTTCTACTAAAAAAATATTAACCGTTAATATTAATGATCAAAACGAGTATTTTATTAACAAACAAAAAACTCCNATTAGCAGTGTTGAAATTGAAAGTGTCATTTTAAAAAATATTGGAAGAGATAGTATTATTTCACTTTATGGGANTAATGAAAGTTCATGGGAAGCAACGGTTTACATAATTGACATTGCTAAACAAAATGATTTTAAACTTTCTTTAAACGGAGACAAAAAATGAAATCTGGGAACAAAATAAAAGTAGAAGGAGGAATGTCTTCCATGACAGATCTTGTTTTTCTTTTGTTAATATTTTTNATCATTATATCNACACTNGTAAATACATCTCATGAAATAAAGTTACCTGAAGGAAACGGAGATCCATCTTTAACATCTCCAGTTAAAGTATATGTAGATGCAGAAAACAGATTTTATATCAATAGTGATCCCAATCCAATTACTATTGGCTTGATTCAAAATGAAATGCAAAAAGTATTAGGAGAGAATAAAGCTATTGAATTACTTGCTGATAAAGAAGCCCACAGAGCTTCTGCCTATGAAATTATTAGGATTGCAAAACAAAATGCTTTAAAAGTCGTTATTAAAACGAGAGGAGCTAAATAACTTGGAATTAGTAAGAAGAAAAGATAACAGAACTGGATTTGTAATAAGCATAATGGTGCATATTAGTTTATTAGCTGTTATTGCATTATCAAAAGGCTGTGTAGAGATACAAAACCCACCTCAGTTTACTCTTGAAGAAGTGGTAGTACTAGACTTCAGCGAGGCAGGAGGAGGAAATCCAGGAAGTGCTGCACCTAAACAAGTACAACCAGCAGAAAAAGAACCAGCACCTAAACAAGTAACTCAAGAAGAATCTCCAGTAAGTACTCCAACTAGTAATTCTAGTGAAAGCGCTACTGAAAGTGAACCATCTGCTGAACCTGCTCCAGAAAAGCCAAAAAATGATTTTAGCAACTTATTTGGTAAAGGATCTGGTGATAGTGAAAGCGGAAATGGTGAAGGAGAAGGAACTGGTATTGGGACTGGCAAAGGTCCTAACATAGGAGGAGGAATGGGAGATGGAAAAGGAAGAATGGTGCTAGGAAATCCCGAACTAGCTAATCCTAAAAACTGGGTTGGTTTTGTAATGGTTCAATTCATAATTGATAAACAAGGAAAAGTAATTAGCACAAAAGTACTTTACCCACACTCCAAAACAACAGTTACTCTTACTTCAAAAGATCAAAAATTTATTGAAGAGGATTGTAAAAGAATTTTTAAATTTTCTTCGGGAGCTGGAAAAGATAGATTAGTAAAAAGAATACAATACATCAAAAAATAATGAAGACCTACAGTGAGGTCATTACATTTTTATTTAAGCAATATCCTAATTATCAAAACAAGGGTGCTAAAGCTTATAAGCCAGATTTAAGTAACATTACTGCACTTTCCAAAATCGCTGGAAATCCACATCAAAAAATAAAAACCATTCATGTTGCTGGCACCAATGGCAAAGGATCTGTCAGTAATTATTTAGCTAATATCTATATTGAAAATGGATATAAAGTTGGTGTTTTCACCTCTCCTCACNTAATAGACTTTNGAGAAAGAATCACTNTTAACCAGAAATATATATCTAAAGAATATATCNTAGACTTTTACAACCGATACTTGGAAGAATTTAAAACTGTATCTCCTTCTTTTTTTGAATGGAGCACAGTACTTGCTTTTAAGTATTTTGAAGATGAAAAAACAGATATAAATATTATTGAAACTGGGCTTGGCGGAAGATTAGATTCTACTAATATTATTCAACCTGAACTTTCTATAATTACAACAGTAGGGAGAGATCATCAGAATATTCTTGGAAACACACTTTATGANATTGCTAAGGAAAAAGCAGGTATTATTAAAAATGGCATACCAACTCTACTTGGACCTGATATTAAAGAGACAAAAGATGTTTTTGAAACAGTAGCAACTGAAAANAACTCAAAATTATATCAAGCAATAGAATCANAAACAAAATCAGAAAATCTTCCTGATTATCAACTCAATAATTGGGAAACTGCATATAAAGCAACCCAAATTTTAGATGATGAATTTCCAGTAAAAGTTAATAAAGAGAACATTTCCAAATATTTAACCATCAAAGGTCGATGGCAGGTTTTATCAAAAAACCCTAAAGTANTAGCNGACATTGGTCATAATGCTCAGGGAATGGCATCTATAAAAAAGCAAATTGAAAAAGAAAATTTTAAAAAGCTACATATTCTTATTGGTTTTTCAGTAGATAAAAACTTGAAGGAAATACTTCAGTATTTACCAAATGCAGACTTTATTTATGCAACTCAATCTAGTAACGAAAGAAGTGTGGACTCTAATGAAATAGGAAATTTAGTAAAAGAGAGTGAGTGTATTTGCATAGATGATTATAAAGTAGCTTTTAAGGAGCTNATTAGNAAAGTAAATGACCAAGATTTAGTGCTGATAACAGGTAGCGCATTTTTAGTTGGCAATATCTTACACGATTTTTATTAGATATCGTTTTAAAAAATAAAAATTTAAATATATTTGCACTCCCTTAAGTTAAGGGCGATTAGCTCAGTTGGTTCAGAGCACCTCGTTTACACCGAGGGGGTCGGGGGTTCGAATCCCTCATCGCCCACCAAGCCTCATTATTTGAGGCTTTTTTTTTCTAAATACCCTATCTATATTAACAATTGTTAAAAACAACTGTTTATTTAATGTGTGTATCTAAAAATGTAAATACTTGTAAATTTTCAAATTCATTTTTATTATTGGATAAGCAAATGAGAGATGCATAGATTCACAAAAGAGTGAATTTTCTCGAATACTAGTTCGTTCTAAAAAAATGTGAAAGGTCTTCTAAATCATAGATTAAGAATGACTGAAAGGTTTACCCAAAAACATTTTTTCAACAAATCTAAAAATTAGAAATTTTTTTTAGTAGAATTAGTTTTCTAAGTTGTAATATTTGATTTATCAATAATTACAATAAGCAGTAGCAAAATTAAGTTTTTAGGAATTTAATTTCCATACTGGTCTTACTTATGATTTCTTTTTGAAAGTTGTTAGTAGGCAGAAAATAGAAGATGATAATTATGTTATTTATAATGTAATTTTAAAGTCTGAAATCTTAAACTGTAGTTTGTTATTTNAAACAGGTTAAACTGTATTAAAAAGGCGAAATCAATCNTTNAAAAGAGTGGTTTCGCCTTACTGTTTTTATTTGNTATNCTAACNGTCAATAAAATTTTCTTGTAACTTNGNATTCCATTTTAATGGGCAATTAGCTCAGTTGGTTTAGAGCGCTTGCTTGACAGGCAAGAGGTCACNNGTTCGAATCNNGTATTGCCCACATNTGTTAAATGNACTTTCAATAACTAAGTCTCTTTTTTAATGCTTAACAAATACTCAACATGAGCACAAAATTTTTATTGTTTTTTTCTTAACTTTAATTATAAATTGACAAAATGAAGCAATACCTGTTACAAAACAGAATGGGGGTTTTTTGGGTAGGTTTTCTTATTACTTTTTTAGATGACTTAATTGGTACTAAATACGTTTTTATTTTTTTTGGTGGAGTTTTAATGTTGTTGTCATTTTATCTACGGTATTTGAAATCTAAACAGAACTAAACTCTCTATGCTTTATGAATAATTTACTTATCTCATTTTTTTCCTAACTTTAATTCATAAATTTTTAGACTATGAAAAGGTTATTGGTTTTAGCTTTAGTTTGTTTGGCTCTTGTAAGTTGTGATAACAATAAAGTTGCAATTCCTGATGAAAACTTTGAGAAAGCACTTATTGAATTAGGTTATGATGATTTAATTGATGGGTATGTCCAAAGTGGAATTAAGAATTGTAAAGAACTTGATATTTCAGAAAAAGGCATTTCAAACCCATTCTTTTCAGCATAGCTCCCCAGCCGGTCAAGCCCGCTTTGAGAGCAGACCACAAAAGGATTGTTGAGCACTTTCCATATGTTAAAAAGCTTTTGTTTGTGATCATCATT
>PBJU01000020.1 GCA_002721285.1 Crocinitomicaceae bacterium | reverse complement strand
TAACTTACCGTTCATCACAAACATTACGTTCATCGTTCCAGCTTCTTCAATGTATTTATGCTCTTTAGCATCTGTCCAAATGAGTTGTCTAAAACCTTCATCCTGTGCTAACTTAGCTGGATATAGCGCTGCTGCATAGTTACCAGCTGCCTTTGCATAACCAGTACCACCATCTGCCGCTCTAGTATACTTAGTTTCAATTTTAACAGGAACTGCCTCAGTGTAGTAAGCACCTACTGGGCAAGTGAATATCATAAATTGATAAGTTTCTGACGGACGAATTCCCACAAACGGATCCGTAGCAAACATAAAAGGTCTTATATATAAAGCATGTTCTGGATTTTTAGGGACCCATGAACTATCTATTGAAAGTAATTTCTTTAATGCATTAACAAAAACATCTTCATCAATTTGTGGCATACACATTCTCTCGGCAGAGCTATTGAACCTTTTAGCATTTTCATAAGGTCTAAAAAGTACTACCTCACCATTTTGATTTCTGTGAGCTTTCATACCTTCAAAACAACTTTGACCGTAGTGAATTGCAGACGTTGCTGGAGACAAGGATAAGTTTTCATATGGCTTTATTTCCATATTAGACCACTGGCCATTAGCATAACTCATGCTAAACATGTGGTCGGAAAATATTTTACCAAAAGGTAAATTCTGCCAGTCTACTTGTGATAATCTACTATTTTTTGTTAATTGGATTCTTGTTTCTAATTGGTCAACTTCCATAACTGTAAGGGAACTTAAATTTGGTGCAAAACTAGTAAAATATAGCTGATAAAAAAGTGTTGTTGATAAGAATCAGCAAGAAANTGAAGGAAAACAAATTTGAAATACTAAATAAGTTCTGGGGACACAATGAATTTAGACCCCTTCAAGAAGAAATTATTGACCAAGTTCTTCAAAAAAAAGATGTCCTAGCATTACTACCCACTGGAGGAGGAAAATCCCTATGTTATCAACTACCAGCATTAATGCACGAAGGAATATGTATTGTCATATCTCCACTGATAGCACTAATGCAAGACCAAATACAACAACTTAATGAAAAAGGAATTAATGCCGCATTTATAAACTCCTCAATTGATTACAATCAAATTGATAGAATACTTGATAATTGTATTTACGGNAACGTGAAATTATTATACATATCCCCAGAGAGAATTACCACTCAATTATTTAAAGAAAGATTTAAAAAAATGAATGTAAGTTTTNTTGCAGTAGATGAAGCTCATTGCATCTCCGAGTGGGGTTTTGATTTTAGGCCTAAATACAGAGATATTGCCCTTTTAAAAGATTGGAAAACTGACCTAAGNTTTATTGCTTTAACTGCTACAGCCACCAACCTAGTATCCAAAGACATTCAAGAACAACTACATTTTGAATCAAAAAACGTTCTTAAAAAATCCTTTTTAAGAAACAACATCAAATACNAAGTAATTAGCTGCGACAACAAAGCTGATGTGCTTAANAAAATCACTACCAACGAATGTTCAATTATATATGTTAGAAGTAGGAAAATGGCTGAAAAAATTGCTTTTTATTTAAAAACAAAACATAAAAAAGCAGATTTCTATCATGGCGGAGTAAACAGCGAAGAAAGATCAATAAGACAAGCTAAATGGATTAATAATGAGTTTNATATAATGGTAGCCACCAATGCATTCGGAATGGGAATAGATAAGTCAGATGTAAGAAAAGTAATTCACTACGACCTACCTGAATCCATGGAATCTTTTTACCAAGAATCAGGAAGAGCAGGAAGAGATGGAAACACCGCCTACTCTATAGTTTTAAAAGAAATTAACGATGATAAAAAGCTAATCAAAAGAATTGAATCNAAGCAACCAGACATTGAAAAAACAAAAAATGTATTTCAACATTTTTGCAATCAACATCAAATATCGATTGGTTATAGCTCAGAAGAAAACTATGAAGTAGATTTTGAAATACTTGGNGAAAAAAGTAATTTATCCAAATACGAAACTTACCATGTTTTTAGACAACTAATAAAAGAAGGCCATTTGCTAGAAACCAACAAAAGCAACTACCTATCGAAAGTGCAGTTCATTTCTAACATTCCAATAATCAATCAGTTTTTGGAAAAATATCCAAGGTTTGAAAGAATTATTGACATACTAATGAGAAGTTATGCAGATATAATTCATAATTCAGTTACGGTAAGCGAAAACTTGATAGCCAGCAGACTAAATACAATCAGTAGCAATGTAAAAGATCAACTAAAAGAGTTAGATAAATATGAAATTATTAGCTACGAACCCAAAAAAAATACTTACCAAGTTCAATTTTGCTCCCCTAGACCAAATATTGAAAAACTTGCTTTATCCAAATCTATTTTAGACAATCTAAAAAACGATATTCAAAGAGCGACTATCATAAATTCATTCGTAAATGAAAAGATCAAATGTAGAAACGAAATACTTCTAAATTACTTCGGAGAAAAAACCACTCAAAAATGTGAAAATTGCGACAACTGCAATAAGGGTTTAAAAGAAAAAAACAACCCTAAAAAAGCTATTGTAAATGCAATTAAAATATTACTAAAATACGAACGTAAATCTCCTAAGTCTATTTATTTAGAATTGCAAGATATTCTAGAAAAAGATATGGTTAAAACCATTCTTAAAAACTTACTTAAACAGGAAATTATTTTTATAGATGATAAAAACTTAATTTATTTAAATGGAGAATGATTCGGCATATTATTTAAATGAAGATGTGATTTTCATTGCTAAAGACCTAATAGGAAATGAAATTTTTACTAAAATAAACGGAAAGGTTACAGCTGGAATAATTTCAGAAACCGAAGCTTATAACGGAATAATAGATAAAGCTTCTCATTCTTATGCTGGAAAAAGAACGGCTAGAAATGAAGTAATGTACCAAAAAGGGGGGATTATATATGTATATCTATGCTATGGCATTCATTTTTTATTAAACATTGTAACTGGGCCTAAAGATGATCCAAAAGCTGTTTTAATAAGAGCTATAGAACCTACTAAAGGGATAGACACAATGCTAAAAAGAAGAGAAAAGTCCAATTTTAAAAAAAACGACCACATTGGGCCTGGAAAAGTGACTAAATCTCTTGGAATTAACCTTACTCATAACCAACTAAAAATTAACTGTGCATCAATCTGGTTAAAAGAAAATAAAATCCAATCAGATCAAATAAAAGCAGATAAAAGAATAGGGATTGATTACGCTCAAGAAGATGCTCTGCTCCCCTACCGATTTATCCTTATTTAGATTGTTTTCTTCTAGTGTTTTTATCAGAACAATCTTCACATTTTTTACCCTTTGGCTTGAATAAATTAAAAATTTCACAAAAAAGCTCTGCTCCAGTATTAAAACTTTGTTTGTATAAAGCACCAACACCTTGAGTATAGTTAGATTGATTTTGATTAGCTAAATCGTATTCATTAGATTCATTAAACGCATGAATCCTTAAATTTCCCGCCTTATTGAGTTTATATTCCACATCCACATCTCCAATAAAAGTAGATGGATTTCTACTTAATTCATTTGCTTTAGAAACACCTAAATTAGTATTAATCTTTAATCTATCGTTAAACTGCTGAGTGGACATAGCAAGAGAAACTTCATTATTAGTAATTAAATCACCCGGAGAATAATTAAATCCTATTTCAAATTCATCCGAAAAAGAGGAAATCATATTACCAAGCTGATTACCCAAAGCTTCTGTAGTTGATGAACCATTTATTTTGTTGGAATTATCAGAATAATCATCCATATTCTGAGGAACAAATTGATTTAAGATTAGAAGGGAAAAAACCTGCTTATTCATCTCCTCCTCATTAGTTACTAAACTTTCTAAAGCTGTTTTTGCAGACTGATTTGATTTAGGAAGTTCTATTCCAAAACTTACATCAGGATTCATCAAATCATTTAATAAGTGAATTTTTACATTTACTTCACTTTTATTAGTCCAATTTTCCCTTTCCATATAAGGCATTATATTATACAAACTTGCTCTAAGAGGGTAATTGGCATATAAATTTAAATTAGCATTATACGGATCACCATACCAAGTTATATATCCTCCTTGCTCAATTATAAATTTCTTGCTTAAAAAGTCTTTTAAAACAAAGGAGTAACTACCATCATTAATCATGTACTTACCAAACATAGACAAATCATAATTTTTATCAATTTCCAATCTAATATTTCCAACTCCATTTGACTTTATTACATCTCCAACCATTTCATCAAAAACCAATTCAAATTCGGCATCCTCAGTTATTTCTAAATCTATATTTAAATTAAAATTACTTATATCATTTTCAAAACTATTTGATTCTTCAATTAACTTCACAGTATCTCTAAANGATATAAAATCATGCATAACAACGTCTTCTGACCCATATAAGGGAATAGTCAAATATGTATTATCTTCTGTTTTAGCATTGATGTTTACAGAAACACCGTTTATAGAATCATATGAAATATTTGTAAAACCAGTAATATATGCATCTCCATAATAAAGTGGATTATCATTATAATCGTTATTCATCACCAAAAATGGCTCTTCAAATTCAGTCACTATATTTAATGAATAAGAAGANAAGTTATCATGTTCATAATAAGCAGACAATTTCCCCTTAGTATTATGTTGATCTGAAATACTGGCTCCAAAAATATCAATATGATTAGGGCTAACTTTTACTAGCCCGTCAATATTAATATCTGTATTGAATTCNCTTAAACTAATTTTACTATCATTAATCTTTAATTCNCCTTTTAAAATAGGCTTAAACCAATTACCTCCAAGATTAATATCCCCAGTTAAACTTCCTTCTAAGTCAGAAAGCACTTCGTTTGGCAAAAAAGGACTTAAAAAATCAACATTAAAATGATCAAACAATATACTTCCATATAACTGTGTAGAATCATCATTTTCAGGATAAAAGAAACATTCCTCTAAAACAATCTCTTCTTCTCTGCTTTCATTCAACATTCCACCTCTAAAATCAAATCTGTTATTAATTTTATTCCAAAGAGAATTAAACTTAAAATCCCCAATTATATAATCGTTAATTTTAACATCATTAATTTTGACATCCGACACAAATTCAGTTGAACCATACAAAGCAGATAAATCAATTTTTGCATTAA
This sequence comes from Crocinitomicaceae bacterium, assembly GCA_002721285.1. Next base: position 10,811 of record PBJU01000020.1, on the reverse strand, counting down.
TAACACCAGATAAAAGAAAGCTTTCGTTATCCTTATATAACGAATTCAAATTATTCAACCTTATTTCTTTAGCTTGAATATTAAAAACATCTTTTTTATTTGGGCCAACATCTCCATATATAGTAAGTTTTTGAGCTTTGTTTTCAATAGCCATCGTATCAAAAGAAATTATATTATTGTGAAAAGTCAAAACACTATTATCAGACCATTTTGACTCTCCTAAAGCTTTTGATTTAAAAACACCTTTTTCTAAATTTAAATCAATACTATCTTTTGAATTAAAGAAAGCAGACATATTGAAATTCCCACTATTTAAAGAATCTTTATTATCCCAATTAAGCTCTAATTCTAATTGGTTATTATGTGCAGAAGTAATAATATTAACATTATTGCAATTCACTAAGTTATTATCAGTAATATCACTTAACTCAATTGATAAATTAAAAATACTATCAATGAAGGAATTGTTGTTTTTAGAAAGAACTCTTATATCATTAAATAAAAACCCATAATATTCTATAAAATTTGATGAAATAGATAAATCAGCATATTTTTTATTTTTACTAAAATCTAAATCAATTGTAGATTGATTTGCTATCCTTAAATGAGGGAAAAACAAATCACTTAATAAAGAAACATCATTTATTTTTGCTTGAATATGGACATTTTCTTTTTTATGATCCATATGGTTTGGACTATCAAAAACATTAGGAATAAACATGGATAAATAAGAATTAAGATCATTAGAAAAATGATCAAAATGGTAATTTCCAACCATGTCAAAAGTAAAAAACTTTGACAACAAGGTTACCTGATGCTCTTTGTCATTACTAATAGAATATATGTTAAGAGAATCAAAAAAATACTTGTTATCATTTTCAAAATAATTTATNTCTGTAAAATCAATATCTCCTGTGAAATTATCTAAACTAGATCCAGTTCCAGTTGCTTTGCTATTAAAAGAAATTTTTGGATTTAGCGNATTATCTACCAATCCTAAATCATTTAAAAAAGCATGATTAACATTNAAAGTAAAATCAAATTCATAAGGGTTTTTATTCAAATCTAAATCACCTTTAAANACCAAGTCAATTAACTTGTCAGACAAGCTAATATCCCCATTAAAAGATTGGTTTTTAAGGGAACCATTTATACTTACATCTTCATATATATAATTATTATATTTCAAATCGGACAAACTTCCATCAATTATTAAATCAAGATCGTTAGATTCTAAACCTATACCCTTAATATTAAGGTTAGCATTGAAGTAATCCACATTTAATTTTTCTGAAATTAACTCTCCAGCCAATTTATCCGCTTTTATTTTTAGATCGTAAGTAATAACAGAGTCTTGATTTTCATTAATTAATAACTGCCCATTGATATTTCCATAATCAGAGGATATTGTATAATTGGAATTAAAATTATTTAGTTTTCCATTCAAAGATAGATCTAAGGAAACATCATCTATCTTATTTAAATTATCAGGAATAAAAATGCTTTGATATTTCCCATCGGCTTTAAGGTATTTGAAAGATNTTAAATCATCTATATCAATCTCAGAATTATAAATTCTTAAATCATAATCTGATGAATCACTAATTACTAAGTCCGCATTAATAAATGAATAATCCCCAACTATTAAAGATAAATTATCCGCTTTTAAATAATCATCTTCTTTTTTAAGATCACAATTTAATTTCAATTTTGAAGAAGTTAAAAGTGGAGAATTATAGAAATAATTTACATCCGTTAAATCTAATTCAGATTTAAACGAATTAATATCCAATTCAAATGAGTCATCCATCAAACAATTTATATCCTTAACCGAAATAGTACTATTGTTAGTTGAAATATTCAAATTANAAAACTTCATTGAAGTTGAGTCTATTATTAAATTAGTATTTAATTCATTTATTTTAAAGCCACTTTTTTCCAATAAAGAAAGTTGTTCAACATCAGCAGATAAATAATCATTAGAAAAACCAATATTAGTAAACAAACAGTTTATATTAATTAATTTAAAACACTGNAAATCAATACTTTGATAACCAAATGAATAATAGTCATTTAAGTGTGAAAATGTGTTGTTTTTAAGTTCTATAGACTTAACTTCTAAACTTAAATTACTGGAATTACTTTCTTTTTTATTGTTAAATAAATATTGATAATTGTAATCTTCATTCCCCTTTCTTTTTCTTATTTTAAACGATGCATCTTCAATCACAATTTGGTCAATTACATATTTATTTGCCAATAATTTAACTTTATTAAAGTCTAAATTAATNTTAGGAATAAACACAATAGTATCTCCATATTGATCTGGTATAAATATTTCACTAATTTGTAAGTACTTAAATCCCTTTAGCCTTACCTTATTTATAGAAATATTTGAATCAAATTCTTTATTTATGGATGTTGTAATTTGATTTACCAACTCTGACTGTACGTAATAAGATCTGAACAGATATAAAATAACAATCAACAAAAACACGATTAGTTCAATTACATTAAAAAATCGTTTAATTAAAATTGAAATGGTATTTTTGAAACTTATTTTCACAGTTGATAAATGGACATTAACAAAGATAGTATCATTCTTGGGATAGAATCTAGTTGCGATGACACTTCTGCAGCTATAATTAAAAATGGCTATTTACTATCTAATGAAATTGCTAATCAAAGCGTTCATCAAAATTACGGAGGAGTTGTGCCTGAATTAGCTTCTAGAGCTCACCAAGAAAACATAGTACCTGTAATTCACGCTGCAATTACTAAAGCTGGTATTTCAAAAAAAGATATTACTGCAATTGCTTTTACAAAAGGCCCAGGACTGCTNGGNTCTCTTTTAGTTGGAACTTCTTTTGCAAAATCTCTTAGCCTTGCCTTAAATATTCCTCTTTTAGATGTTCATCATATGAAAGCACATATTCATGCACATTTCATCAAAGAAAAGGATGCTGAAAATAGCTTTCCAAACTTTCCATTTTTATGTTTAACTGTTTCAGGAGGGCATACCCAAATTGTTAAAGTAGAATCCCCCTTAAAAATGAAAGTACTTGGAAGCACTATTGACGATGCCGTTGGTGAAGCATTTGACAAGGCTGGAAAAGCTATGGGCCTTGGTTATCCAGCTGGACCAATCATAGATAAATTAGCCCAAAAGGGAGATGCCAACAAATATTCTTTCTCTTTTCCAAAAGCTGGAGAACTCAACTATAGTTTTAGTGGGCTTAAAACTCAATTTTTAAACTTTTTGAANAAACAAAAATTGAAGGATAATTTATTTTTAGAAAAAGAAATAAATCACGTTTGTGCTTCCTATCAATCTCACCTAATAAAATACCTAATTAAAAACTTAGAGAAGGCCATAAAAGATNACCCTTGTAAAGACATAGCTTTAGCGGGTGGAGTTGCTGCAAATAGTGANCTTAGAAAACAAATCAACTCTTTTGGTCAAAAAATAAATTGTAATATCCATATACCAAAAATTGAATTCTGTACAGACAATGCCGCTATGATAGCCATAAGCGGTTATTTCATGGAGAAAGAAAAATTATTTACAGATTTAAGTGTTTGCGCTAGTGCAAGAATAAATATGGACTAGGGATATTTGGTTGTTTGTAATTTACTTTTATTNTACCAAGCTGCAAAAATTAAAGCGATAACTGAAAAAATAGTTACCCAAGCCCAAGTTGGAAAAACTGGAGTCTCTCCCCTAGCGTAACTGTGTAATCCTTTTGATAAATAGTAATTTACTCCAATAAAAGTCATCAAAACACTAGAAAAAGCAATAATGGAAGCTACATTAAAAGTAAATTTACTCTTCATCCCTGGAATTAACCTAAAGTGAAGAACAATAGCATAAGTTAAAACAATAACCAATGCCCAAGTTTCTTTAGCATCCCAACCCCAGTACCTTCCCCAAGACTCATTTGCCCAAACACCACCTAGAAATGTACCAATAGTTGCTAAAGCCAAACCAATAGTAAGTGTCATTTCATTTACATAAGTGAGCTCTGAAATAATCATTTTTAAGTTTTTCTTGTGCGGCTTAATAAATAAATAATTGACTACATTAATTAAACCCAATATAAATCCAAGCCCTAAGAATCCATAACTAATTGTTATGCAAGCTACATGTATCATAAGCCAATAAGACTTCAATACGGGCTGTAAATTGGTTAATTGAGGATCAAAACTACTATGTCCAGCTGTCATTAAAACACAAAAGGCTAACAATGAGGTTCCTGCTAAGGTGATTTTAGAACTTCTAATAAATAAAAAACCAGCAATAACACCTCCCCAAGCAATAAAAGTTAATGCTTCATAACCATTACTCCATGGAGCATGCCCAGTAATAACCCATCTTAAAATCAACGAATAAGTATGCATTAAAAAAACCACTACTAAAAAGGCAATTAGAGTCCAAAGAATAATACTAATTATTTTGTGCATCATTCCTTTCTTATTTGTTATTAACGCCTGCCAAAAGGCAAATAGTAAAAGAAAAACAGAAAGGTAACCATAGTAATTTTTAACTTTTATAAAAAGATTAGATTGATTGTAAGAAATCTCTCTGTTAATTTGNTCTCTAGANAGTAAAATTTCNTCCGGAGCAGTCCTGATTTGATATCCCTTTATAAAATTCAATAAGGATTGTGCTTTAGAATAATCCCCAGTTTTCTTGGCCTCTGTCAAATCAAGAATATAAGACTTAAAAACCCTAGAAAGAGAAATATTGGATAAATATGGATCCGTTGAATCAATAGGATTATCACAGTAAGAATCCATCCAATTTACCCATTTATTAGTACTGTCATTTGATTTAGGGAAAACTTGCAAAAAACCACCATTCATGGATTGTAATGCAATATTCATACGTTCATTAGCCTTTATAACCTCTTTGTCAAATACATTTTTATTGACATCTTTTTTAGCAAATGAAATTTTTAATTGCTTTTCTAATTTTTCAGTTCCNTNAGAATTAAAAAAATCTTTNACNGAAGCATATTTACCTTCAATGCCTAAAGAATCTCCAACACCTGTACCCTTTTTAACATAAATAATTTTCTGATCCAACCAATAAGGCTTATCTAACATCATATCTGCAAAAACCTGCATTGGAACTAAATCATGCCCATCAGATGTTGTAAAAGCGTTTAATTTAGAAATCTTATGAAATACATCATAAGCTAATGTGTGAGTTGGTTGAATACGCCCTTCAAATGTCTGAACAAGTAAAATACCCAAAGAATCTGCTTGATTTTCTGGCATAGGTTGATAAGCACTTTTCTGGTTTTGACCAAAAAGATTAGACACACTAAAAAACAATACTAATAGTGTTAAAATACTTTTTCTTTTATTTCTAATTTTTATTGCTTTTCTTCTGACTTCAATAAATCTAGAACTAGGATTAAAAAGAGTTCCTAACAAACCAATTGCTAAAAACAAATAGCCAAGATATGTAATCAATGTTCCCCATAAATCATGGTTAACTGACAAAATAGTAATATCTGGATCTAAACCAGCATTTTTATTTTGATCATTAGACCAATCGTAACTTGACTGAAAAAAACGATATCCACCGTAATCAACTACATGATTCATAAAAAGATTATAATCAGACTTAAAATCATTTTCTGGATCATTAATAAAAATATCACTTTCATAACTACTAGGACTTTCTGATCCAGGATATTTCATTAATCTGAAATCTTTTAAACCTACTGTAAAAGGAATTGACTTTATTTTAGCTCCATATGCAACAGAAAAAAACAAATCATCGCACTTAAAATTAGTTTCTGAAGCTTTGATTCCAGCTTTTCCAAAAACAAAGTCTTGTACCATATTGTTTTCTGTATTAACTACTACTTTCAAAGCATCTGGCAAATCTTCATTATCAGANGATTCCCAAACTAATTTTGCCCTTGTTTCAATAGAGCTTATCATTATTTGTTGACCTAGAAAAGAAAGTAAGTTTCTTGGGGATATTTCATGTAACTGTAAAGCAGGTATAGAATCTTTGGGAATACTTGACATATCCTTTTGCCTATCTTCCACAGAAAGACTAGACATATCTATTTTACTCATTTCAAATGGGGCATAAACTTCTAATTTACCATCACTGTAGTAAAATCTTACAGCGTCATCTCTATCATTGTTGTTTAAAGCATAAGGGATACTTTCTTTAACCACAACTTCACCTTCCGCTAAGTATAAATCCTTTCTCCCAGGTAAAACAATATGAAGAAATAATCCACCACCTGGAACATCCTTTACAAATTCTTGTTTTGCATTTTTAATTCTATCTGTCACTGAGATATTAACTTTCCCTATTGTTGGGAAATTAAAATCAACGTTGGGATTTTCAGTAAAAACTTCAGAAAAATAATGTTGGAATTCGCCATTATATTGAATAGTATCATTATGGGCTTTAACAATAAAATATGGTTCACTTGAAAAAATTTCACTTGATGTATTGTTTTCTTCAACTAGCATAACCCCTTCAAAACCAATATATCTAGATACTCCTGCGCCAATAATTGCAATTATAAAACCAACATGCAGAAGCAGAATAGACCATTTTTCCCATTTTAACAATTTATAAACTCTAATGTTGTTTATGAAGTTTAATAGTAAAAGGAAAAGAATCACTTCAAACCACTTAGCATTATAAATCAACTCCTTAGCAGTAATAGTATCATAACTGTTCTCCACAAAAGTTGCAATTCCAACGGCAGTAGCCATAAGAAACAACAACAATGCCATTGCCCTTGTAGATAGTAAGTACTTTAAAATCTTCATTTAATCTGTAAATTAAATAAAAAACTACTCATAGTAGAGGTTGTTGATGATATAAAAATTGTTAAATTTAATAATGTGTTAAACAAATAAACAATTATATATTTACTTCTCTAAATATGTAGGAATTTAAAATATTATATTGATTTACAAATTAATTATATGATTAGTTCTAAGATTCAATCCATAAAACAAAATATTGGTGAAAATATTACCCTTGTGGCTGTTTCAAAAACAAAACCAATTGAAATGATTGTAGAAGCCATGCAAAAAGGTCATCTGGATTTTGGAGAAAACAAAGTGCAAGAATTAGTAGAAAAACACGAAAAACTTCCTAAAGAAATAAAATGGCACATGATAGGCCACTTGCAAAGGAACAAAGTAAAATACATAGCTCCTTTTGTTCATTTAATCCATGGTGCAGATAGTGAAAGGTTAATTAATGAAATTAATAAGCAAGGGGAAAAAAATAATCGAATTATTGATTGCCTTTTACAATTTCACATAGCTCAGGAAACAACTAAGTTTGGCTTTAACATGGAAGAAGTAAATGAACTTATTAAAAGCAATAAATTCAAAGAATGGGGAAACGTCAATATTAGAGGAGTTATGGGAATGGCAACATTCACTAATGATAAATCTCAAGTGAAAACAGAATTTGAATCCCTCAAATTATATTTTGATGATATTTCAAAACAAATTAATAGTGAGAGTTTTAACATAATATCCATGGGGATGAGTGGGGATTACAAAATAGCTATAGAATGCGGGAGTAATATGCTTAGAATTGGGAGTACTATTTTTGGGGCAAGATAAAATACAAGTTCAAATAATGATCAGTTAAATCAAAGTACTATTTTTGCAAAAAAATATTATTCCAATATGGGAACGCATAAAAAGGTTATTGATCAAATTAAATCAGATTTACTAAGTAAAGATGAATCATTAGTAAAAAAAGCTCTAGTAAAAACAAGAGACAANGGAAATGAACAACTAATTGATCCATTAATTGAACTTTACACAAAGTCAAAGAATGAAACAATTAAAGAAGAGATTAAATCCATTTTATCTGAAATTAAAAATAAAAACGCTGTTGACTACCTGCTACCACACCTTGAAAGCAAAAGCAATGNCATAAAAGAACTTACTCTTTATGCTCTTTGGAGTTCTGGAATTGATATGACAGACCATATTCCAGCAATTGTAAATGCTGCTTGCAAGGGGAATTTCATGGTGATATTAGANGCTCTNACAGTNCTAGAAAATTTAGAAGGCCCTTTTTCTGAAGAAGATTTGATAGATGCTCATGCAACTTTACAAGAGCAAATTCATGAATCCAATAATGGATCAGAAAAAGACCTTCTTCAGTCTATGTATGAAGTAATACAACAATTTGAAAACCAAATTGATATAATTTGAGAAAAATAAACAACATTACCATAATTGGTTCTGGAAATGTTGGAACAGAATTCGGCAAAAAACTATATCAAGCTGGATACAACATAGATGGTGTTTTTGGGTATCGAATAGAATCTGGAAAAAACCTAGCAAAAGAAACCTCATCTAAATTCTTTTCTAATAAAACAGAAATACCATCAGAAAGTGATTTATATCTTATTGCTCTTAAGGATGACTTATACATTGAAACATTAAAAGATATTAACCTTGAAGGCAAATTAATTATTCATACATCCGGAAGCTTAGAAAGTAAAGCGCTTAACTCCTTTAGTAATAGATGGGGATGTATCTATCCTTTACAATCTATTTCAAAAAATAGAAAAGTAAATTGGAATAGTTTCAAAACCTATATAGAAGCTTCTAATACTAAAGATGAAAATGCTTTAATTGAATTATGTGAAACTTTAGAACTGAATTTCAGCAAAGCAGATTCAAACCAAAGAAAAAAAATTCATTTAGCAGCTGTTGCTTCTAACAACTTCACTTATCATCTTTTAAGTAATATTAGAGAGTTTTGCGAAGAAAACAAATTAGAATACCAAGACTTTAAAAACCTTATTTCCCAATCTGTAGATAATTCCCTTCTTGAAAAAGTATACCAATTACAAACAGGTCCTGCTAAAAGGAAAGACGTTAAGCTTATTGAAAACCAAATTAAAATGGTGAAGGATAATAAAAACTTGAAAGATATTTACGAACTTTTCACTCAACAAATTTTAAACAAACACCATGAGCTATAAGCAAAGATTACCTAAAATAACCACTTTCATTTTTGATGTAGATGGAGTTTTAACTGATGGATCAGTAATATTAGATTCATCTGGTGAAATGGTAAGAACCATGCACACTAAAGATGGATATGCACTACAACACGCTGTAAAAAAAGGATATAACATAGTAATCATTACAGGTGGTAATTCTATTATGGTTAAAAAAAGATTAGAAGGACTTGGCATTAGGGATGTTTTTATAGCAGTTCATGATAAGCTTCCAGTCATGAATAAATATTTGAAAGAAAACCAAATTAACAATCAAGAAGTTCTTTATATGGGGGATGACATACCCGACTTTCCTTGTTTAAAAGAAGTTGGAGTTTCTACTTGCCCCCATGATGCAGCAATTGAAATAAGAGAAATTTCTGATTACATATCTCATATCGATGGCGGAAAAGGTTGTGTTAGAGATGTTATTGAGCAAACTCTAAGAGTCCAAAACAAATGGATGGACAAAGATGCTTATTCATGGTAATGAAGTATTTAAAAGCTGTACGACTAAACAATATTATTTTATTAAGCATTTTATTCTGGGGACTAATTTCACAACATTATTTCAATGAATTAAGTTTTTCTTTTGACCATCTTTGGTTGTTTTTATCTATCATACTTACTCTTTGTAGTGGTTATTTAATCAACAACTACTATGACTTCAATAGTGACAACATTAACAAAAAAAGCATTAAGGGTATTTCTAAAAGGAAGTACCTACTCTACTATTTTATCAATTTAATAATGTCTTTTGCCTGCCTTTTTATATCCAATTTATCTGGAGGTTGGTTTCAACTAATAATGATTTGTCATTTTTTAGTTTTCACTTACTCTCTCAGATTACAGCATTTACCTTTAATTGGTAACCTATTGGTAGCATCTTTATGCGTTATTGCAATTTCTATTCCTGAATTTATCTCCAATGAAAATCTAATGAATTTATCTTTCAACATGGAAGAATCTATTGCTTTTACTTACTTGATTTGCTGTTTTGGATTTACATTAATAAGAGAGCTCGTTAAAGACATAGAGGACATAAAAGGAGATAAAGATGCAAATAGCAAAACTCTTCCAGTTATAATAGGGACTAAAGCAACCATAGTTACAGTAATTTTAATTTCAATAATTATGTTTGGATTTCTCTTTTATGGACTTATCTCAACACCAATAAACATTAAATATATTTTGTTTTATATACCTATAATTACTTTTAGCATCTACTTTATTTTTAATGCGTTTAAAGGATTNAATCAAAACAACTATGCTAGATTAAGCAGTTTAATTAAACTTAAATTTTTCACTGCTAGCATTTGGCTTTATTTATCCCTTTTTATATGAATTTACTTACTGAAAAAATAAATCATTTAGAGATCTATCTTGCTTCTAAATCTCCCAGAAGACACGAATTGCTAAAAAACATTATTCCAAACTTTGAGATTGTAAATAAAGAAATTGAAGAAATATTCCCAGATGATTTACCTTCTGATGAAATTGCTCAATACTTAGCAGAGCTGAAAGCCAAAGCTTACCAGAAGGAGTCCAATAAAAACAACCTATTTATAACTGCAGATACCATTGTTGTCCTTAATGATAAAGTACTTGGAAAACCAAAAAATTTTAAAGATGCGTTTTCAATGTTAAGAGATTTGTCTGGTAACAAACACACTGTTTATACTGGTGTAGCTTTATTACACAATAAAAAAATTCATTCATTTCAAGACAGTACTAAAGTTACATTTTATGAGCTAAAAAAGGAAGAAATAGAATTCTATATAAATAAGC
>PBJU01000019.1 GCA_002721285.1 Crocinitomicaceae bacterium | reverse complement strand
ATAATATTATTGTTTGAGTTTTGTTAATCATTTTAAAAAGATGCTTTAATTTTTCTTTTTTGATGTATACTAATTGTTCTGTATGATCTTGTTTTACTTTTTAATTTTTTGTATAAACTAAATGTTATGTAAGCATATGTATCATTATTTTCTGGATTTCCTCTTTGATAACCGGGCTCAGTATATGTCCTTTCAATTTTATAAGCATCATCCCCTAAACTTGGAACTGGAGTAGACCCATTAGGAGCATTTAATATTCCATATTCAAAGCTTTCCCAAGTATCACCTGAATAGGTCCCACTCATAGTAGCTGCAGTAGCTCCGTATACACTTTCAATAGCATCTCTATCGTAATAATATCCACTTACATCATCTAGGTAGTCTGTCATTGTATATCTAAATCCAAGTTCTATTTTAACCCCCATATCATTTGTAAATGCTTTTTCAATTCCAAAGCCTAATGGAAAACAAACGGAATATTTGGAGTATGTTTCACCATTTAAAAATCCAGCAGGGTCATTTGCCATACCTTGACCTTCTGTGTGAAGTTCTCTGAGCTTTATTTTATTGGTATTTATTGGGTTAAAATCGATATTAGTAAACCTTTCTTTGTCGTAAAAGAGATTATTTTTAGCCATTGGCTCGTAATAGAATCCACCTATACCACCAAAAATGTAAAATCCTAACCTAGAAAGAAATTTAGGTGCAATTTTTTTTCCAAATGAATTTTTCAAATTGTATCTGTTTCCTGTTGAAGGTTTTTTTATGTAAAACTCTAAAATTGCTGCTAATTCAAATATATTACTAGTGAAGTTTAGGTTTCTATTATTTCTGTAGAACTCTTGTGTTTGTTGATCATCTGCAGAAATTTTTGCATATGAAATATTAGCTCTAAAATTTAATTTATTAGTTAGATGATATAAATAGGCAGCATTAATAACATATTTTGTTTTAGCCAAGTCAACATCATATAATGATTTTAAATATTTAGTTGATTTTTTTTGGTTAATTTCAATTAATGTCATATCTGTTCCGCCTAAATCTGTTAAGCAACTTGTAGCTCCAGCACCAATATTTATTTCATGTCTTTTTCTTCTGTAGTCATATTTGTCATAATAACCTCTTAATTGAGATTTGAATAATAATGGAATTATTAGCCCCATTATTAAAATCAATTTAGGATTATAAAATATGCCTACAACTTTACTCATTTATATTGATTATAAAAGATGTAATTTCTTNTATACGCACATAAANCAATAAGGTTTCGCAATAACCCACTGATTATCAAAAAGTTAAAAATATTTTATAGTGTTTTGAGAAAAGNATGTTCNTACAACTAATTACATTTTCATGTAAATAGTTGTTTAGGAATAGAATATATAGTTTACTTATTTATTTACTAAANAGATGAAATAAATGGTAAACTCATCATTAATATTATGACTAATACAGTCCACAATATTAAATTTATTGCTATTTGTGCTATCTCTTTCATTTCACNTTTAATTGTTGTAAAACANTCANTTAAACGCTNANAATNTAAAATGGTTACAATTCTTTATTTCNGTAAAGATGGGTAACAAATAAATTACCCTAGAAAGAGTGAGATCGTTTGACTAAATTTTATTATAAACCAAAGCCAAAATATCCTTTTATTCCATTGGGATATTTACCTTCAATTAATACACCGCCTCTTTTAGAATTCAATATGTTCATTAATTGCTTTTTGGATTGGATTGGCTGTTTGTCAATGTGTGTAATTATAAAATCTTTATTTANCCCAGAATCTTTTATTTTCCCNTCTTTTAAGGAATGAATTTTAACACCTGATTTAATATTTAATTTCATTAATTCATTGTCGCTAAGATCTTTAAATACTGCCCCATAAATACTTGATTCTGCTTCAAGTTTTCTTTTATTAATTATTTCAGTATTCCCACTTTCATTTCTNAGAGTTANTTCAATGAGTTTAGTCTCTTTATCNCTTCTTAAAATTAATTTTATTTTATCACCAGGTTGGTGTTTCCCTATTTGTTCTTGCAGTTCAGGAACATCATTTACTTTAATGTTTTCAACCTTTAAAATNACATCGTTAACTTCAATTCCTGCATCTTTAGCAGCACCTGATTCACTTAACCCGTTTACCAANACNCCTTCAGTATTNGGTAATTGTAATTCATTCATTAACTCTTGTGTGACATCCTGAATAATTACTCCNATAAATGCTCTTTGTACCATACCGTAGCTTTTTAAATCATTAACAACTTTTAATGCAATATTTGAAGGTATTGCGAATGAATATCCAGAGTAAGAGCCAGTTTTGGAGGCAATGGCAGTATTTATACCCACTAATAAACCTTCTGGNTTAACAAGTGCTCCACCGCTATTACCTGGNTTTACTGCAGCATCAGTTTGGATAAAGGATTCCAATGGGAAAATATCATCTTGAAAATTTCTTCTAAGAATATTTATGTTTCTTGCTTTAGCACTAACAATTCCAGCTGTTACCGTTGAAGTTAAATTAAATGGATTCCCAACTGCTAATACCCAATCTCCTAATTGAACTAAATCAGAGTTTCCAAATTCGGTAAATGGTAAATTATNCTGTTCAATTTTAAGTAGAGCTATATCTGTACTTGGATCTGCTCCAATTAATTTTGCTTCTTGTTCTCTNCCATCNTTCAATGTGATTNTAATTTTTTCAGATCCATCAATCACATGATTGTTAGTCACTATATATCCATTTTCTGAAATAATCACACCAGATCCTGTTGCAATTTGTGGTCTCATGCCCCTACTACCATCAGGGCCCCAGAAAAAATCTAACATAGGATCTGAGTTATAGGTTTGATTGTACTGGCTAGAAATGTGCACAACTGCATTTACAGTTTTTTCTGCAGCAATATTAAAATCCAGTGCTTTATCAACACTAATAGAGTTGTTGCTTACCATTTTGAAAGAATTTTCAATTGGGATAGATTTAATGGTTTTTGATTGTTCAAAATTGGCTGTATCCTCTTCAAAGGAATAGAAAAAATGTAGAACTAAAAAAGTAAATGTTCCAAGTAGAACACTAAATACTAAAACTGGAATTTTATTTTTCATATTTTTAAGTTTGTATAAATTTAATGCCGATTTTGTGCCATAATTGTGTTTGTGCTGTTAAATATTGTTAAGAATAATATGCTTAATTTTATAAGCTGTGATCATTAATTTCTTTAAATATCAGGGAACAGGAAACGATTTTGTAATAATTGATGCAAGAAAATTAAAGTATGATTTTTCAAATACTGATGTTGCAAAATTATGTAATCGTAAATTTGGAATTGGTTCTGATGGGTTAATTCTAATAAAGGACCATAAAGATGTAGATTTTGAAATGCAGTTTTATAATCCTGATGGAACTATGAGTTTTTGTGGAAATGGAAGTAGATGTGCGGTGTTATTTTGTTTCCATAACGGATTGTGTAGAAAAAAAAGTACTTTTTTAACCAATGATGGATTTCATACCGCTGAAATTATGGATACAGAAAATGTAAGGATTAATATTCTTAGTCCAATAAAAGTGAATCAATTTGAAAATGGTGATTTTCAAACTAATACTGGTTCTCCTCACTATGTAAGATTTGTTAAAGATTTAGTCAATTTTGACTTTTTAGAGGAATGTAAATCAATAAGATATAATAACAGTTATAAAAAAGAAGGCATAAATGTCAATATGGTGGTGGATAATGAAAGTGAAATTGAAATGAGAACCTATGAAAGAGGTGTGGAAAATGAAACTCTTTCTTGTGGTTCGGGTGTTACAGCTGCAGCTTTAAGTTTTGCTTTTTTAAAGAATAAAGAAAGTTCAATTAATGTTAGAACAAAAGGTGGAGTTTTAAAAGTTGATTTTAGTTTACAAAACGGGCATTTTGAAGAGGTTTATTTGACAGGCCCTGCACAATATGTATATAGAGGGGAATTTGATTTATGAAGATTTACGTTAATAAAGAGATAAGTAATCATTCAATTGATAACGTTACAGGAATTGTACTTAGTGGTAATAACTTTATTCCTCCTCATCTTGGTCTAGTTATTTCAGGGAATTATTTTTCTTGTTCTGCAAATTCAGTTAAAACTAATGTGCCATTTTCTAGAATATTTAATAAACTAAAAAGAAGAAATCATAAGTTGTTAATTGCTGAACTAGATATTCCAATTTCTATCCAAAAATCAAGAGAGATTTTCAATGATTATGGGGTTTTATGTGATGATAAAACTTGTTTAGGACCTGTGAAAAAGACTATAGAATTTCATTTGAATCAAAATTTTAAATCTAATTTCATCTTTGAATTACTTCCTGTTCTTGAAGAAAAGAGAATCATTAAGAGTTATTTACAATTTAATTTAGATGCATATATTTCTAATAATGGTTTTAATTTACCCACTTACACTAAAGAAGAGGTGCTAGATTGTATTAGAGAATTACAAATTTTAAATGTCAGATAATCTTATTTTAAGAACCCCTTTGTTAAGTGATTTAGATGACTTACTAAATTGGGAAAATGATTTAAAAAATAATCAACATACAGATGTTCCAGTTTTTTATACTCCATCTCAAATTGAAGATTTTTTAAATTCAGACCATGATTTATTATTACAAAATCAAATTAGATACATAATAGAACTCAATTCTTCTGCTGTTGGCTGTATTGATTTGTACGACTATGATATGGTTAATTCCCGAGCAGGTGTTGGTATATATGTAGATAGCAATTTTAGAAATAAAGGTATTGCATCCAAGTCACTGGAGCTTTTAAAATCTATTTCCATGGAAAAGTACCTTATATACAATCTTTATGCAGATATTATGTCTGGAAATAAAGCAAGTATTAAAATTTTTGAAAAGGCTAATTTTATTAAAAATGGTATAAAAACGAATTGGATAAGGACAGAAAGTTCTTTTGAAGACGTACTTTTCTACCAATGTGCCCTAAGAAAGATTTGACCATAAACTTGTCCATCTCCCATCTATTTCTTATTGTTGTATACCAAAATTAATATCATGTATAGATCATTGTTCTTTTCTGTTTTATGTCTTTTTTGTATAAATTTTAATGCACAAAGTCCCAGTATTGATTTTATTGAATACAAATTAGATAATGGTCTTAAAGTAATACTACATGAAAATCATAATACTCCTATTGTAGCTGTTTCGGTAATGTATCATGTAGGAGCCAAAAATGAAAATCCTGAAAGAACAGGTTTTGCTCATTTTTTTGAACACTTATTATTTGAAGGATCTGAAAATATTGAAAGAGGAGAGTTTTTTAAATATATAGAAAATGCAGGTGGTACAAATAACGCTAATACATCTAACGATAGAACATTTTATTATGAAGTTTTGCCTTCTAACCAATTGGAATTAGGACTTTGGTTAGAATCTGAAAGATTAATGCACGCTAAAATTGATACTATTGGTGTAGAAACTCAAAATGAGGTAGTTAAAGAAGAAAAAAGACTTAGGATTGATAATCAGCCTTATGGAAGTTTTTTAGCTGAAATTAATAAAAGAGCTTACACAGAACACCCATACAGATGGACAACAATAGGCAAAATGGAGCATTTAGATGCTGCTACTTTAGATGAATTCATGGATTTTTATCATAAGTTTTATGTTCCTGAAAATGCTATTCTTTCTATTGCAGGAGATATAGATATTGAAAATACAAAAAAACTAATTGAAGCTTATTTTGGCCCTATACCTAGTGGAAAGCAAAAAATTGAACCTATTACAATTGTAGAGCCTCCATTAAAATCAGAAATTAGAGATACAGTTTATGATAATATTCAACTTCCTGGTGTGATGATGGCCTACAGAATACCTGAAGCTGGAACAGAGGATTATTATGCAATAGAATTAATGTCAATGGTGCTTTCAAAGGGCGGAAGCTCTAGATTAAATAAAAAATGTGTCGAAAAAACAGAATCTGCTATGTACGTAGGAGCATTTCCTTTTGACTCTGAAGATCCTGGATTATCTTTTGTTTTTGCAATTGCAAATTCCGAAGTTAACCCCTCAAAATTAGAGCAAGAAATTAATGAAGAATTTAGTAATGTTCAATCTGAACTAATTAGTGATAAAGAATTTAATAAAGTTAGAAATATGTTGGAAAATGACTTTATCTACAATTTCACTTCAATGATCGGAATTGCNGANGGTTTGGCAAATTATGAAATGTATTATGGGGATGCTAATTTAATTAATACAGAACTAGAAAGATATTTGAAAGTAACTAAGGAAGATATTCAGCGAGTAGCTAAAAAGTATTTTGTNCCATCTAACAGAGTAATTTTGTATTACCTCCCAAAAGAAAACGGATAAATAATAATTAATTATGCGAAATTTTAAAATTATAACATGGGCTTTTATATCCCTAATTGTATTTAATATTAATGGTCAAATTGATCGTTCTAAAGCACCCAAGCCTGATAAAGCACCTCCCATNAATTTAGGNGAGCCACAAAGATTTGAGTTGGAAAACGGCTTAAAGGTTTTTTTAGTAGAAGATCATAAGTTGCCAAAAATAGCTATGAACCTTACTATTGATAAAGACCCACACATGGAAAATGGTCACGTTGGTTTAGCTGANATGATGGGAGATATGATGAGTGCNGGAACAAAAACTAGAACTAAAGCTGAAATTGATGAGGAAATTGATTTTGTAGGAGCTTCATTATACACTTTTTCATCAGGTTTTTATTTTGATTGTTTAACTAAGCATGTAGAATCTGTTGCCGAAATAGCAAGTGATATATTACTAAATCCAGCATTTCCGAAAGAAGAATTAGAAAAGAAAAGAAAAAGATCTTTATCTGGACTTAAATCAATAAAAACTAGTCCAGATGCTATATCTTCAAGGGTTGAAAAAGTATTAAAATATGGCGAGTCTCACCCATACGGTCAAATTCAAAAGAGATCTGATATTGAAAATATTTCAATTGAGTTATGTGAGGATTATTACAATACTTATTTTAAGCCAGATAATGGATATTTAGTTATTGTTGGTGATGTTTCATTGGCAGATGCTAAGGCATTATCTAATAAGTATTTTGGATCCTGGGCATCTGGAGAAGTTCCAAATTATACTTATGATTTACCTATAAAACCTAAAGGTGTTAATGTAAGTTTTGTTCATAAACCGGGTGCTGTTCAATCGTTAATTAAAATATTTTATCCTGTAGAGTATGAAATTGGTGCTGAAAACACAGCCCAAATAAATGTGATGAGTAACATATTTGGAGGTGCTTTTTCGAGCTATTTAAATGCTAATTTAAGAGAAGATAAAGGTTATACATATGGATCTAGAGGGAGAGTTCGCTCTGATAGGTTTATTGGAAGCTTTAGCTGTTCAGCTAGTGTTAGAAATGAAGTAACTGATAGTTCAGTACAACAAATGCTTCTTGAGATGAATAGAATTAAAAATGAACTAGTAGACTCCTCTGATCTTGAAAGAATAAAAAATAATATGATTGGAGATTTTGCATTGTCTTTAGAAAATCAACAAACTATTGCAAGATACGCTCTTAACACAGAAATATATAACCTTCCAAAGAATTATTATCGTGATATGTTAGATAAGGTACAGGCTGTTACTAAAGAAATGGTAAAAGAAGCTGCAGATTCCTATATTGACCCAGCTAATTGCCACATTTTAGTGGTTGGTAATAAGGAAATTGCAGAGAATTTAATTCAATTTGATTCGGATGGAAAGATAGATTACTTCGATTATAATGCCGAACCAGTAAAAATGAATGCTAAGCCATTACCTGAAGGATTAACAGCTGATGTTGTAATAAACAATAGTTTAATGGCACAGACTTCTACTAATTCTATGGATAAAGCAAAGGCAAAATTTAAAAAAATAAAATCATATAAAAAGTTTATGACAGCTGAGATTGAAGCTCAAGGCCAGACTTTTAAGATGAATAGAACGGAGTCTTTTCTTTCTCCTTCTTGTTACAAAGCTGAAACTAATGCAATGGGAATGACTGTTCAGTCTCAAGTTGTTAATGCTAATGGTGGCGGTGAACAAAATATGCAATCTGGGAAGAAAACACTAAATCAGGAAGAAAGATCTGAAATTATTAATAATGCTAGATTAGATAAAGATCTTCTATATAAAGAGAATGGAGATGTTCTGGATTTGACAGGTATTGAAGCTGCAATGGGAGAAGATTGTTATGTGATAAAAAGAACCAACTCTAAAGGCGATGAGTCTACAGAATTTTATTCCATTGATTCTGGATTACTAATTCAATTAACAAAAAGTGAAACAATGGGTCCTGAAGGATCTTCACCAGTTGTGACAATAATTCAATTTACAGATTTTAAAGATTATGATGGTATTAAATTACCTTCTAAACAATCTATGAATGCAGGCGGACAAAATATTGACTTTATTTTGACTTCAATGAAATTGAATGAAAAGTTAAAAGCTAAAGATTTTATTTGGGAAGAGTAAATTATCTTCTTCTTCTGTTTCCTCCGCCAGATCTAGATGAGTTTCTATTTCTGTTTCTATTTCTGTTTCTATCACTCCCTCTTGATCTAGAACGTTTTCTACCACTGCCATCTTTAGAAGCTATTTCAACCACAAAGCTATTTTCATCGTATTCCTTGTCTTTTAGACCAGTTAGAATTTTATCTGTAAGAGACTTTTCTACTTCAAAAAAGGAAAATTCATTATATAAATCAATTGCCCCAACAGCTTTTGAAGGCAAATTAGTATTTGANCAGATTAATCTTAATAATCCACCTTTATTAAGACCTTTATTNTGACCAAGATTTATAAAAAATCTTTCATGGTCTTCACTGTTAGATCTTCCGCTTTTTCCAATNTGAGTAGATGAAATATCTCTAGACTTTTCATAATAGTTTAATANTTGATTAAANTCAATACTAATCATTCTTTTNATAATATCTTCTTTNGANAGANCATCAAACTGTTCATTAATAGTNGGAATTAAGTCGTTAATTTCATCGTTGATTTTAACATTTTTAATTTTATCCACATAACCTACTAATTGTTGTTCGCAAATTTCTTTACCAGTNGGTAAGTTAGCAGTTTCAAATTTAATTTGAATCTTCTTTTCAATCTGCTTAATTTTATTTTGATCTNTATTAGATACTATAGCAATAGAAACTCCTTTTTTACCAGCTCTTGCAGTTCTACCACTTCTGTGGGTATAGCTCTCTACTTCATCTGGAAGATGNTAGTTAATAACATGNGATATGTCATTAACATCAATNCCTCTTGCTGCAACATCAGTAGCAACTAAAATTTGAAGTGTTTTGTCCCTAAATTTCTCCATTGCTTTATCTCTTTGCATTTGAGATAAATCACCATGAAGTGGAGCAGCATTATATCCTTCTTTTAATAATTTNTCTGCAATGTCTTGAGTNGTTCTTCTTGTTCTACAAAAAATAAGACCGTATATATTGGGATGAAAGTCTAAAATTCTTTTTACTGCATTGTAACGTTCTCTTTCTGGAACATTNTAATATAAATGCTCAATATTTTCTGCTCCTACATTTTTACTCCCAACAGTAANTTCGATGGGATNTTTCATGTAAGATTTAGATATTTTTGCTACTTCTTTTGGCATTGTAGCGGAAAATAACCAAGTAAGTTTTTCATCTGGAGTATGTTCTAAGATACCATCAATATCTTCTTTAAAACCCATGTTTAGCATTTCATCTGCTTCATCTAGTACAGNATAAGATACTTTATTGATCTTAATCATTCTTCTCCTTATCATATCCATTAATCTACCAGGNGTAGCAACAACAATTTGAGCACCTGATTTAATTTCTCTGGATTGTTTATCCATGCTAGCTCCNCCGTAGATAGTAGCTACAGATAANCCTTTCATATGTTTAGAAAAAGCTTTAAAATCTTTTGCTATTTGAACACATAATTCTCTTGTGGGAGCAATTACTAATCCTTGAACGCTTTTGTTTTTGATATCTATCCTATGAATCATAGGAAGACCAAAAGCAGCTGTCTTTCCAGTTCCTGTTTGAGCAAGGCCAATTAAATCTCTATCTTCTATGATAAGTCTAAGTATTGCAGCTTCTTGAACTGGAGTGGGAGAAGTAAATCCAAGGTCTTCAATTCCTTTAAGTAAGTTAGGATTTAATGGTAAATCGTTAAATAGCATTTTTTAAATTTGTCGCGAAGGTAAGCTAATTAATTAACTAAGAAGAAAAAAAAGTCAAACCTGTAAGCCGGATTCTGTCGAGGCTCATCATTTATCTAGGCTAATTATCACTAATTAGCTCAATCGACCTACCCTCCAAGTTGAGCGAGCAACTCTCTTGCAAAAGCAACCTTGGTTTATTTGGTCTTTCAGCGCATGAGGTTTACCTTGCTGCTAATGTCACCATTAGCACGGTGAGCTCTTACCTCACCATTTCACCTTTACCATAATTAAATGGCTGTATTTTTTCTGTGGCACTTGCTGTATTTATAAAATAAATCCTTCCCGTTAGGAAGCATGCCGCTCTATGCTGTCCGGACTTTCCTCTTGCAAAGCAAGCGATGAACCGGTTTGACTTTTGACAAAAGTACCAAACCAATTAATATTTACCAAAAACAAATGGATCAAGAAAATAAATTCTAATCAGGGAAGGTTAATTTTAACCGAAATTGATTTATGATCAGATAGTTCACTCTCGTGGGTAGTATAATTTTTAGAAGTCAGCTTTTTATCGTGCCATATGTAATCACTTCTTAGAGCGAATAAATATTTGAAATTTAGTGTTCCACCAAATCCAAATCCAGAGTAGGTAAAAGGGTCTTTAAGATGCTTGTCAAGCTTGTTGTAAGANTATGATATAGGAGTGTCNTTCATATCCGCACAAAGAACAACTTTATATGGACTTTTCTTAATAAANGAAACAGTTGTCTTAACTTCTTTTGATCTTTTNNGATATGCTTTTTTAATTTTCTTAAAAAATTGTAAGAAATTAAAAATTGGAGCTTTCATATGAGAATATATAGGGTTTCTATTACTTCCTAATGCTTTGTATTCCGTATGATTTAAGCCTAGGCCAGAGAAATAGGCATTAAAAACTCTAAGTGTATCATTATCAATTACAATATCTGACCAAATACATTGAGCTGGTTCGTTTTTGACGTGCTTAATGTTATGTTTACTAATAACAGGGTATTTACTGAATGTCGCAACGCCAAAGAAATGATTTCTCCCGTTGTTTTGAGCAAATTCTTCATGAAAATATTTATATCCTAAATCTTTATTTAAAACTTCTCTAGTAGAAAATCTATCTTTCTTTGATTTATCATAGACATATTCCTGAAAACAAATAATGTCAGGTTGAACTTCTTTGATATGATTGAAAATTCTTTCTTTTGTTTTCCCTTCCCAATTGTTATATAAATCAAAATTGGTAACATTAAAACTCATTACTTTAATAGATTTCTCATTTTCAGTTCTAAATTTAGAAAAAGGATTAAGTTGGAAAAATCTACTATGATGGTACATTCCAGCTATAATTAGTAATAGTGTAGGTAGAAAGAATAATTTACGTTTAATAAGCCAAACTAAACAAAGGCAAATATTTATAAGTAGAATAATTGGGTAAGCTAATCCAGTAAATGCAATCCAAACTGCTTTGGTTGGATCTGCTAAAAAGGCTAGGTAGGAAAAAAATAATAGAAAATTAAATAGTATCGTAAGGTAAGCAATTAGCTTACCTCTAATACTCATTGATTTAATTCCTAATTTAAATATTTTTACTCGCATCAAATAAATAATCTTTTTCTTCTTTAGATAAACTATCGTATCCAGAAGCTTTTATTTTGTCTAGTATTGCATCCACTTTTTCTTGCCTTGACTTAGTATCTTCTTTTCTTTTTTTGGTAACTGGCTTTGATTTTTTATATACAATTTTAATTTTTTTCTTTTTAAAAAGTGAACCTAATANATCTTGNANTTGATTTAACCAGCTAGATATATCTTTTCCTTTTCTAAGATATATAATATANAAGTACCCCCAAATTGCACCTCCAAGATGAGCGAAGTGGGCAACTCCATCTGTATTTGCTAAGCCAATTACGTCAAAACCAACCCATATCATTGCTAAATACTTCATTTTAACTCTAATAACCCCAAATAACATCACTTCATAATTAGGGGAATAGGTAGCTAATCCTACAAAAACAGCCATAACTGCAGCAGATGCTCCTAACATGGGAATATCACCCATATCTCTAAAAAATGGGAATAAATTTTGAGTTATTAAATACATTATTGCACCACAAAATCCACCAATTAGATAAGTGTTTAGTGCAGCTCTTTTACCTAATAAGTCTTCAAACATTCTTGCAGTAAAGAAATAAATCAACATATTATTAAAGATATGCCAGAAAGAACCGTGTAAGAACATATAGGTTAAGATTGTCCATGGTCTTTTGATGAGATAAATAGGAGATGAATTAAAAGTCAAATAATTTTCTATTATAACTGGATTAAAATCCCATTTCATTAATGTAGATAATGTTCCAATCAAAAGAAAGAATAGGTATATGCCTACATTAATATAAATTATCTTNATGTAAGTTCCACCAGTTTTAAATTGGTATTTTAGTTGATCAACTATAGACATTAGAAAAATTTATTTTTATTGTTTTGCCAATAAAGTACTATTAATATTCCAATTGCAGCACCTCCAAGATGTGCGAAATGTGCAACATTATCTCCTGGGTTATTAGACATTCCAAGATATAACTCAATAATTGCGTATCCAATTACAAAGTATTTTGCTTTNATAGGAATTGGAGGGAAAAGCAACATTAGTTCTGTATTGGGGAACAAATAGCCAAATGCAGCAAGTAATCCAAAAACTGCTCCTGATGCTCCAATCATAGCAGTATTTGTTTTCATTACAAGAGGAATAATATTGTTATTTCTATTTAAATCTATTCCATAGGTATTTTTATAGTGAAGAATTTCTCTGATTTGTAAATCCACTAAATCTTTGTAAATGTAATGTCCACTTTGTGAAATTACAGACCAATCATTATCAGAAATTAAATCTTTGAGATTAGATATTTCTATTTGTAAAACTACTTGNTGAAGCAAAGCCGCACCAAAAGCACAAATAAANTAATAGATGAGGAATCTTTTTGCACCCCAAACTCTTTCTAGCTGAGTTCCGAAAATAACCAAGGCAAACATATTGAAAAATATGTGTCCAATGGAATAGGGGCTATGCATAAAGAAATGAGTAGCTAATTGCCATGGTTTGAAAAAATAAGATGAAAATGGATAGAGTTCTAAGTTATTCATTAAAGAAGGAAATGTCCATTGAGCAACATAAAATAGAATATTTATTATTAGTAAGTTTTTTACTACTGGAGTAATATTTCTTAGTAGGTTACTAAACATTAAATAAATTTATTGTTGATTTCGGTTTCTTCAATTTCTTTAATAATTGCAAGTCCATTNGCAGTTAAAGTGGGTGAACTACACGAAAATAAACAATCCACCAGATGGGACATTTCTTGTTCAGTCATATTAACTAACCTGGTATGAGCGTAGTTAGTTGCTATTCCCCAAGCTAACTTCATATTAGGACTTTCAAATTCGTTATTTTGGTGTTTAAAACTTTCCAGACAAGACTCTATAAAAGATTGTGCATTTAAATCCTTAGCGTTTACTGGGTAGCTATTTACAACGATAGTGTCTTTGCTAAATTGATCAATTTCAACTCCCAATCTTAATAATTCTTCTTTTATTTCCATACACAATTGAATATCAGTGGATGAAAGATTAATTTCTAAAGGGTGAAGTAATTTTTGAGAAACAACCTCTGAATTTTCATAATTCGTTATTAGCTCTTCAAATTTTATTTGTTGGTGAGCTCTNAAGGAATCTACAATTAATAAACCATTTTTCTTAACAGTGATTATATACCTTTTTTTAAATTGTAAAAAAGAATTAGTAGAATTGTTTTTTTGGATATTGGTTTCAGATTTGAATTCATCCAATTCATTAAAGTCTGATTGGAAGTTAGTTCTTAATAAATCTAAGTTTTCTTCCACATTCGTAACAGGTTTTGGTTTGAACGGATTATAGTCAGTATTTACTTTAATAGTGGGAGAATTAATTGGGCTCCCCATTTTAAGTGGGGGCAGATCAAAAGAAGTTTCTTGCTCAAAGTCAATAGTTGGAGCAACATTGTATTTTCCTAAAGAGCTTCTTACACAGGATTTTAAAATAGAGTAGATAGCTCTTTCATCTTCAAATTTAATTTCAGTTTTAGTTGGATGGATATTTACATCAATACTGTTTGGAGGAACATCTAGATATATAAAGTAGGATGGGAAATTTTCCTTGGAAATTAGGTCTTTAAAAGCAAAGTTTATAGCGTGATTTAAGGAGTTACTTTTAATAAATCTATCATTGATAAAAAGAAACTGTTCTCCTCTTGTTCTTTTTGAAAATTCTGGTTTTAATATGAAACCGCTAATTTTAGATAAGCTAGTATCTTCTTCTATTGGAACTAACCTTTCATTATATTTTTTTCCGAAAATAGAAACAATTCTCTGGCGCCTATTTCCTTCAGGAAGGTCAAAAATTAAATTATCATCATGGTGCATAGTAAAATGCAGTTCTGGATGAGATAATGCAATTCTATGAAATTCATCGATGATATGTCTGGTTTCTACATTTCTAGATTTTAAAAAATTTCTTCTTGCAGGTAAGTTGAAAAATAGATTTTTCATAGAAATACTAGTGCCAATTGGGCAGGCAGTAGATTCATTTTTAATAATTTCAGATCCTTCTATAAGTATATATGTTCCTACATCATCTTTCTTTGTTCTTGTTTTAAGTTCAATATGCCCTACAGCAGCAATACTTGATAGAGCCTCTCCTCTGAACCCTTTAGATGAAATGTTAAATAAATCATCTGCAGTTTTTATTTTTGATGTAGCATGTTTTTTAAAGCATAGAATAGCATCTTCTTTGTTCATTCCAGATCCATTATCAATTACTTGAACTAGTGAGCTTCCTGCATTTTTTATGATTAATTGAATTTTACTTGCTCCAGCATCAACAGCATTTTCTAAAAGTTCTTTAACTGCAGAAGCTGGTCTTTGAATTACTTCTCCAGCAGCAATTTGATTTGCAACATGTTCAGGTAATAATTGAATCATTTTATTTTTTAGTAGAAGAATTTAAAAGTGCCAAAACTTCATCAATTTGACCATAAATAAAAATAAAGCCAAATATTAAAATAGTGAATATAATAACTAGTCTAATAGTATTCCAGTTGTTATTCCAATTCTTAGTGTTTTTTGATCTGTTAAATGAGTTTTTAATTCTGGATTGGTAATTGCCATCTTCAATTTCTTTTTTTCTTTTCTCCACTCGTTCTTTGTCTGCATCATAATATCTTGCAGGAAAATCAAATCTTCTGTGCTCTGGCAGTTTGAAAAATCTTGATTTTAAGAATGGCTTTTGACTCATTTTGTAAAAATATACAAATTAGGGGATTACTGGAAAATCGTATAAAAATCTCTTGTTAAATTTTTATAATCTGTTGTATAATCATGTCTTTTATCGTTCTCTATGATTAATTCTTCTTTTTTGGTATCAATATTGACTTTACTGAATTCTAAAAGAACTCTTGTTGCAGATTTATTTGCTTTTGGATAAATTACACATTCTCTAGATAAATGAAGATTTTGTTTTTTAGCAATACTTTTACATTTTTCACCGTTTTTAAATGGGATAATAAGATTTAAAGTTCCTTTTTCAGTAAGGTTTTTATTAGAAAATTCAATTATGCTACTAAAATTTAACTCTCCTTCATGTTTAGCTAAGGATTTAGTTNGATTATTTGATTTGTATCCATCTTGATAAAATGGAGGATTACTTACTATTAAATCATATTTATTAGTTGGTTTGTAGTCTTTGAAATCTTGATTTTTTAGATCTAAATTGTTATTCCATTTACAATTTTCAAAATTTATAATGGCATCTTTTACTGCTTCTTTTGAGATTTCNATGGCTGTCATTTTAATATTTGGATTTTTTTGACACATCATAATCGCAATTACTCCAGTNCCACAGCCAATGTCTAAACCATTTCTTTTATTTATACAATTTACCCACGCACCAAGCAATATTCCATCTGTTCCAATTTTCATTGCAGCATTGTTTTGTTCGATAGAAAATTTTTTAAATAAAAAAGGTTGGTATTTTTTATTTTCAGTCAAGGTAAATGTCTAATAATCCTTCAGGTATTTGTGTTTTAACCATTTTTTTCGAGTGATTAATCTCAATAATGTTTTCTTTTTTAAAAGGTAGAAGCACTTCAGNACCGTTTATGAAGGTTTGTATAAGTTCGTTATTTTTAATTTTAATATGATCGGAAATAACACCAATCAATTGGTTCTCTTGGTTATAAATTTCATATTCTAGAATGAAATCTCCTTTGTTTAATGGGTTTTCTATTGCAGTAAAATCATTTGCATTTATAAATACTTTCTTTTTAATCAATGATTGTGCTTTTTCATGATTAATGTTAAGCATTTCTAAAATTATTTTACCCTTTTTAAGTGGTTGTATTTGAGTTATTTTAAAAGGAGATTTAATACCAGAGGATTCAATCCAGATAGTAGTTTTTAGATTTATTATTTTAATAAATTCATTTGGAACAGAAAGAACTAATTTACCTTTAAATCCATGAACTCTTGAAAAAAATCCTATTTCTTTTAATGTTTGATTTTCCATAATAAAAAAAAGCCATGTAAAAATACATGGCTTTTTTTATTTGAGTGTTATTAATTTATTCTTTTGTTTCTTTTTCTTCTGAGTCAGCAGCTGGTTCTTCAGTTGCAGTTTCAGCAGCTGGTTCTTCAGTTGCAGTTTCAGCAGCTGGTTCTTCAGTTGCAGTTTCAGCAGCTTTAGCAGCTTCNTCNGCTTTAATAGCTTCTGCTTCAGCAGNAGCTANNACAGATGCTCTTGCTTCATTCTTTTCTTTCTCACTTGCTAANGCATCGTTTTTAGCTTTTTCATTTGCTTNATCAATTGATGAAANNTTAGCATCAATTTTATTTTCTTTTTCTTTNANCCAAGCAGCAAATTTTTCNTCAACTTGTTCTGCAGTAAGNGCACCNTTTTTAANTCCNTTAAGTAAGTGGTTTTTNTACATCACTCCTTTNTAAGAAAGCATNGCTCTAACTGTGTCAGTTGGAANTGCTCCAACACCTACCCAGTGAAGTGCTCTTTCAAAGTCTACGTCTATTGTTGCAGGNTTTGTNTTTGGNTTNTANGAGCCAATTCTTTCGATGTATCTTCCATCTCTTGGAGCTCTAGCGTCTGCTGTTACGATGTGGTAAAATGGTTTTCCTTTTTTACCATGTCTTGCTAATCTAATTTTAGTTGCCATATTAATGTTTTTATAAGAGTCCTAAACTCGGTTAATTAATTNGGCTGCAAATATCAATTATTTTATTGGAATTAAAAAATTTTATCCTTTNTATATTAGTCTANTNANAAGATCTTCTATNATCTATTATTAAATAATTAATATTTATTTTNTTTGGATTANTTGTTTTTAAAATAAAATATGTAAAAAATATCCAATTGCAGCACCTCCAATAACAATCCAAACACTGCTAATTTTTTTGAAGAAATAACTAATAACTATACTTATAATCATTATTGTACAGTACTTCCAATTAAAAATAAAATCANAGGATAGCTTTAANGTAACTGCAATCATAATTCCTACNGCACCAGCATTTATAAAACCTAAAATGAAGCTTAATATTTTTGANTTTTTTATAAATGGAATTATTCTAACNANTATTCCTACAAATATNAANGANGGNAAAAACATACCTAAACTAGCATATAAAGCTCCACTAAGTCCTTTTAGTTGATAACCAATAAAAGTTGCTGTTGTTAAAACAGGTCCAGGTGTAAATTGACCTACAGCTATAGCATCTAATAGTTCTTGTTTGGTTAGCCATGCAAGTCTTTCTACTAGCTCAGAATCTACATAAGCAATTAAAACATATCCACTTCCATATAATATTGCAGCTATTTTAACAAAAGCCCAAAATATTGAAGAATTGGATATTACTATTGTTGCGGGTTTAGCTAGTAAGAAAAATCCAGGAAAAACTGAGCTAATATTATTTCTTTTAGTTTTGAATAAATGGATAATAATTCCTAAGAAAGCTATTCCAATAATTAGTATAAATTCATTTATTCCATAAATTGATAATGCCGCAACTATTAATCCAGCTGCAATCAAAGTTTTATTTTTGAAGCCTTTTTTTGATAATTTGATGGTAGCCATAAGTATAATACCAATTACCGCAGGTTTAATTCCTAAGAATATTGGTTCAATACTTGGTAAACTTCCATATTTAATAAAAATGAAAGCGAATAATAATGTGATTAATACTGCGGGTAAGATAAAAGAAACTCCTGCTAAAATTAAACCTATAATCCCTCCTCTTACATAACCACATTGCATGGTCATTTGGGTAGAGTTAGGTCCAGGAATAACATTTGTAATACCAATTAAATCCAAAAAGTCTTCATGAGACATCCATTTCCTTTTTTCAATAATTTCTTTTTCCATCATTGCAATATGAGCAGCAGGACCTCCAAATGCAATACAACCTAATTTGAAGAAGACTGATATGATTTCTAACATTAGATAATTTTTAAATATTTATTAAGATTTAATATTTCAAAAATTAGAGAGAAAATTAATTTTCTCTCTTATCGAAAAATCATTTAACAACATCCACTTTCTGGAGAGCAAGAAGAAGAATTATTTTGTAGTTCTGATAAAGACACCTTTAACTTTTCAGCAGGGATACCACAATTATCTTCTGCTAAACAAGCAGTTGTCTTTGCTTCTAAAACAAAACTTAAACCATTAAATCCGACATTGTATTTACCAATTGTAGATTCTTGGTATTCTATTTCAATATCAAGATTTTCGATATGAATTGTTTTTTCAGCTTTATCTATAATTTCTAGTACAGTTTTTGGATTAAGTTTATGATCAAAATCATTGGCATGCCAAAGTTGGAAACTAATTATACTTTCATTTCTGATGATACCACCACAATCAATAAACTTCTTTTTATTTAAACCAACTTCTGTTATATGAAAATGTTTGGGTATTATTTCACCATTTTCTAATTGAAATCTTATTTCATTAGAATTAGAAATAATATTTTTAAATTCTGATAATTTCATAATTATTTATATTTCTCCGGCAACAGCCTCACTTACATTAATTATATGATCGCCAACTTTTTCACATGAAGAGAATAAATCATTATACATTATACCTGTTTGAAATTTGAATTCTCCTTTTTCAGCTTGTTCTAAATATGACTTTCTTAAATTATTTCTTATTTGATCAATTTCTCTTTCGTATTTCTTTGCATTATCCAATGAAATATGTCCATATTCAGAATTAAGATTAGTATTCATTTCAGTAAATGCTTTTTCTATTGCATCTAACATGTTGTTCAAATTTTCTCTTTGTTCAGGTAAAAAGTAAATTTTACTATCATCTTTTCTTTCAATAGTTTTTGACATTTGATAATAAATATCACCGATTCTTTCTAAATCATTTGTAATACTCAACATGCTTCTTATTTGAGATGATGCTTCTTGACTAATTTCTTGAATAGATAAATTTTCTAAAAATGTTGCAACTTCGACTTCAACACGATCTGTAATTTCTTCATATTTTTTAATCTTATTGAACATTTTATTTCTTGTTTTTTTGTCTTGATCATTTAGCAGTGACCTTACAAAGGTATTCATCCTCATGGTAACTTCTCCAAATTTAGCAACCTCTTTTTTAGCTTCAAGAATTGCAACTTCAGGTAATGCAACACCACCAGCAGTTATGTAGTCTAGTTTGAACTCTTCATCAGCATCTCCCTTAGATTTAACAGTTCTTTCAGCTATTCTAACAATATATGGCACAAAACCAATAAGTAATAGAACATTTGCAGAATTAAATAATGTATGAAATAAAGCAATACCTTCATTTGCCATTCCTGTATTATCTGCGTCAAATGCAACTCCGTGAGATTGTCCAACAATAAATCCAATTAAATCAAGAAACAATGGAATTACAATTAACATCCAAGTTACACCAACTATATTAAATAATGAGTGAATTCTTGCAGATCTTTTAGCATGAACGTTTCCAATTGCAGAAGCAATTTCGGCTGTAATAGTGGTGCCAATATTTTCACCAAGAACCATTGCACAAGCAACTTCAAATGGGATAATTCCCTTAGAAACCATCGTTAATGTTAATGCCATTGCAGCACTAGAGGATTGAATCACTATTGTAACTAAAGCACCTAGTGCAACAAACATTAAGTTACTCAAAAAAGGAATGTCTTTATAGTTTACAAAAAACTGAACTAAAGCAGAGTCTTTATCTAGATTTGGAACAGAATCTTTAAGAAATTGAAGACCAATAAAAAGCACAGCAAATCCAATTATTGCATTGGCTAAGTCTTTAGATCTTCTAAATGTCATAAATAGAAGAGGTGCTCCAAGTGCTATTAAAACTAATGCATAAGATGAAATACTTACTTTGAATCCAAGTAAAAGTACTAACCATGCTGTAATAGTAGTACCAATATTTGCCCCCATCATAACACCAGCAGATTGTCTTAGATTAATTAAACCAGCATTAACTAAACTAACGGTCATTACAGTAGTAACTGATGAAGATTGAACTATTGATGTAGACATAAATCCTGTAATTACTCCTTTAAATCTGTTGGATGTAATAGATCCAAGCATTTTTCTAAGTTTCTCACCAGCAGTTCTTTGTAAACCATCACTCATTATTTTCATTCCAAATATGAATAACCCTAATGATCCTATTAGGATTAGTAGCTTCATAAGTCCCCAACCTCTTTTTGTTTTCAGTTTCACTTTTTTAGACCATACAATATCCGCATCTTTAATATTTGCAGAACTTCCACTTTTTATGATTCCTAAATAAGCTTCATATTTTTCCCCACCTATTATTTCTTTTACTTCATAACTTGTAGCATTTGAACTGAAAGCTTCAGTATATTTCCAATCACTTCCTTCAAACCCTTTTTTGTTTCTTTTGGCTCCAATTTTAGTATTGTATTTAATTATGAATTTTTTGTCCGTAATGTGATTATATGAATCGTAATCTATACTCCATGTTAGTTTAAATCCCTCGCTTTGGGGATTTGCTGTTAAGTTTTTGAAAACAGTTTGATCAATAGTAATATTACTATTTAGGATTTCAATTTCTGAAATATTGTTCATTGTTGATTTTGTTGAATCTTGAGAAAAAGCAACATTTGAACTAATAAAAAATAAGTTTACAATTAATAATAATTTACGCATGTTTGTTTATTTAAAATAATTTTCGGTGCAAATTTAATTATCAAATCATTATTATTTAATAATTGCAAAAAAGTTAATATTTAGTTAACATTAATACGAACTTAACACCCTGTTATTCAACAACTTGAATGATTTATAATATTTATTAACATTTGATTTTAACTTTTTTCATCTAAATATTAATTAATTGTTAAGCTTGTTTTTTGACTGTGCAAAAACAAAAAAATATTATTCTATTTGCTGAAAATTTTAAAAATGAAAAAAGTATTTATTCTAATGTTTATATGTCTTGGTGCAAAACTAAGTTTTGCTCAAGATATCACAAGAAACCGTTTTGGTAAAGGTATTTTTAATGTTATGGCGGAAGATTCCTCTTGGTCTAGTAAAGTAGCATTTAGGTTTCAAACAAGATATGATGGCTATTATGACTTTGCTGATAGTACTTATACAGACAGAGCCTACGTAAGAAGAGCAAGAATTAAAGGACATGGATATGCTTTTAGTCCAAGGTTAAAGTACAAGTTTGAGTATGATGTACATAACGGTTTTGTATTAGATGCTGTCATTAAATGGAATTTTGCAGGAAATTGGACAGTGTGGTTTGGTCAAACAAAATTACCTGGAAATATTGAAAGGGTGTTTTCTTCTCAAAAAATGCAGTTAGTAGATCGTTCCTTATTAAATTCTAAGTTTACTTTAGATAGAGACGCGGGAGGACAACTAAGGCATCATTTTAAAATTGGTAATACCTTTTTAGTTAGAGAAATATTTGCTTTTTCTCAAGGGGAAGGTTTAAATCAAAAACCTGAATCTTCAGGACACGGATATACTGGTAGAATTGAATTGTTACCCTTTGGTAATTTTACCAAAAAAGGAGATTATTTTGCTTCAGATTTAAAAAGAGAAGAAACTCCAAAATTAATGCTTAGTGCTACTTATGACTACAATCAAAAAGCTATGAGAACAAGAGGGCAAATGGGAGATTATATATCTACTGATTTATTAGGGGAGTTAAGAGATTTAGAAAGTATTTTTATTGATGCACACTTTAAATTGAAAGGTTTCTCATTCTTTGGTGAATATGTAAATAAAGTAACAAGAAATGGTTCTGCTGTTTTAGAAGGTACTTTTGATGATATTTTAGGAGAATTTACGTCTGTTAATTTATCTTATTATACAGGATCTGCTATTAACCTACAAATGGGTTATCTGATGAAAAATAATTGGGAAATTGCAGGTAGATTTACGCAAGTTAAACCAGAAAAAATCACACTTAATAACGATATTAACCAATACACAATAGGATTTTCTAGATACGTAGTTGGTCATAATTTAAAAGTACAAGGAGACATAAGTTTAACTCAAGAAGCTACAAAAGAAAATAAACTTATGTTCAGATTACAAACAGAATTTAATTTCTAAATAACAACAAATAATTTTAAAAAGGCCTTTTAATAAAGGCCTTTTTTTTGTTAAAATATTACCTTAGAAGTTCTAAAAGTATTTAGATGAATAATTCCAAGGAAGAAAAACCAATACCAAAGATTCTACTAGTTGATGATGAGGATGATATTATTGAACTCATAAAATATAATTTAGAAAAAGAAGGTTACTTAGTTGAAACTGCAAGTAATGGGATTGAATGTATTTCAATTGCTAAAAAATTTCTTCCGGATTTAATATTGCTTGATGTAATGATGCCAGAAATGGATGGCATNGAAACTTGTATTGAACTAAGAAAAGATNTTTTANTTANAGGANTAGTNATAGCTTTTCTNAGNGCTAGATCAGAAGATTTTACTCAAGTTGCNGGNTTAGATTCAGGAGCTGATGATTTTATTACCAAACCCATTAAACCGAGAGTTTTAATAAGTAAAGTAAAAGCATTGCTTCGAAGATCAAGCATTAACACAATTATTAAACATGAAAATGTATCATTAGAAATTAATAGAGACAAATACATTGCTATTTGTAATGGAAATGAATTAACATTACCTAAAAAGGAATTTGAATTACTTGCTCTTCTTTTCTCTAAACCTGGGAATGTTTTTACCAGAGAAGTAATTCTTAACAAAGTATGGGGGGATGATATAGTTGTTGGAGATAGGACTATTGACGTTCACGTTNGAAAACTTAGAGAAAAATTAGGAGATCAATATATTAAAACNGTTAAAGGNGTAGGTTATAAGCTAAAATTGTAACATTTTNCTAAACTCATTTANTATTACACTAGTTGCACCCCAAACTACTTGATTATTTAAATCTAAATAGGGAACATCTAATTTTAAGTCTCCTCCCTTTCTTTTAAAAGTCATCTTTTTGTTTTTTATTATTTCATCTGAAAATAATTCTTCAATATTTACTTCAATAATCTTTTTAACTTCTCTTTTATCCGCTTTAAAGCTAGGCTCTAGATCAAGATATCCTACAAAAGGATGNATTAAATAATTACTTGGTGGCACATATACTTGTGTNAATTCTCCAATNATATTAATTGAAANAGGATCAATTCCTATTTCCTCNTGAGTTTCTCTAATAGCGGTTTGTTTGATAGTTTCCCCGTTTTCGTTTTTNCCNCCTGGAAAAGCTATNTGATTGCTATGTGTTCCTTCATATTCAGCACGTTCAATCAAACAAAAATAAATATTATCCTCCTTAGGATATAGTAGAAGTAAAGTACTGGCAATTTTTGGATTGTTTTGTTCAAAATTGAATTTGACATTTTTTCTGTAAGGAGCTAATTCTAAATGAGCTTCTTTTCCAGGCAAAGGATTTTGGAATGCCTNGTAAACTTTAAAAATAACGTCTCTATAATTCAAANTCNCAATATNAATTATTAATCAACAAAATGTAAATATCAAAATTGAAATGGAAGTTTGCCAATTTGTTTTCTAATTTTGATAAAAAAAACATGCAAGAACTTTGGGTAAATAGCACATTTTGGAGAATATTTTTCAACTGTTTCGCAGTAGTTTCAATTATTTTCGGAGCTTGGTTATTATTTAGATTANTAAAGTCATTTCTAGTTAATAAGAAAGAGAAAAGGCTAATGGACAGTAAGTTTATTAATATTAAAAAACTGCCAAATACGTTCACTGATTTAACTCAAGTTTGCNTAGTTGTAAATTNCGAGCAAAAAATTCAATTTAATTTATTAGATGAAAATGAAAACCCNATTCTAGAAATTCATGATGATATTGTTCCNGTTGGAGAAAAGATTTTCACTATTGATACCAATAAAATAGAAAATGGNAATTACTTTATTTTGGTTAAAACACTCAGTCAAGATATTTTCAGAAAAATAGTAATTAATAATTAACGCTTTTTAAAATATGGACCAAACCACAAGCAATATATTAATGGTAAGTCCNAACAATTTTTCTTACAATTTACAAACTGCAAAAAACAATCATTTTCAACTAAAATCAGAGGCATACCATCCAGTAGAAATATCTAAGTTAGCAACCAGAGAATTTTATGATTTTGTGGATAAACTTGAAAAAAANGGAGTNAATGTTATTATACAACAACCATCTATCAATCATGTAACNCCTGATGCAGTATTCCCCAACAATTGGATNACTTTTCATCAAAACGGAACAGTAGTTATTTATCCTATGTATGCTCCTAACAGAAGGTTAGAGAGAAATAATGACATATTGAAACAATTATCAGAAAAGTATTCTTTTGAAATTAACAGAGTGATGGATATGTCTAAAAAGGAGAACCAAAATTTATTTTTAGAAGGAACAGGAAGTATGGTATTAGATAGGGTTAATCGTATTTTGTATGCTACCATTTCTGAGAGAACATCCATTGAATTAATTAATCANTTTGCATCTACTCATAATTATGACTCTATTACATTTAATGCTNCTCAAAAAGTAAANGATAAATACCTTCCTNTNTATCATACAAATGTTATGTTTTCTGTAGGAACTAATTTTGCTTTAGTTTGTTTGGATTCTATCTTAGATAAAAAAGAAAAGCAAACTNTNGAAGAATCAATATTAAAAACAGANAAAGAAATTATAGATATTTCTGCTATTCAAATGCTATCATTTTGTGGTAATATCCTAGAAATAAAAAATAGTCAAAGTACTCCACTTATTGTAATGTCAACTAATGCTTTTGAAGCTTTTGATAAAAATCAAATAAAATCATTAGAGAAATATGGAGATATTATTCATTCTCCAATAAATACAATTGAGAAATATGGTGGAGGTAGTGCTAGATGTATGATAGCAGAAGTGTTTTTACCTAAAAAGACTAATTAATATTATCTTTAATTTTAGTGTTTTTTATCATGAAAAGATAAGCTAAACAAATAGATAAAATATAGAAAACACTTTGAACTATAGTGATTACTTTAAGTGTTGAAAATTTATCATTAAATAGATGATGCCCTATATAAAGAGCAGATGTAATTAAAATTAAGTGGAATACATCAAATAAAAAAATCTCTTTTTGTTTTCCCAACCTTATGAAAATATAAGACAGTGATGAAGCCATAAACATAATACCAATCCATGGACTAATTAGCTTGATTATATAAAGAAGATTTGACCATTTTTCTCCCAAAATATAGGTTATAAATGAAGATGGAGTAAAAAATAAAATTAACCAGCCTAGTACTGTTAATATTCCAAGTCTTTTTATCCAATAACTATAGGATGAAATTATTTTTTTAGGATCCTCTATTTGAGCTATCTCATTGTAATATACTTGGGAAAAGGAGGTAGAAAATAACAAACATATTAATCCTAAATATTGAATAGCAGCCGCAGTAAGACCAGTAAATTGCTCTCCATAAAAATGAGTGAATAATATTAAAATAATCAAGTTTATTGAATTCCCAACAAAAACTCCTGGTGAAGTAAACCAAATGAATCTTCTGTGTTTTTGGATTAATCTTTTTTCTTCTTTTCTATTACGAATTGGCCATCTGTAAGATTTAAAAAAGCTTCTTAAATAATTGAAATCTGCTGAAAGTAATCCTGCCATCCTTCCAATTATTAAACCAGTAAAGTTAAACCCCATAAAGCCTGTTAATAATTGAATTCCTGCACCTGAAATACTTTGTATTACTTTGGAGGAGCTAATTATTATAAATTGCTTTGATCTAGTAAAAAATGATTGAGAGATTTGAATGATTCCATTTCCAAAAATACTCAAAGGCATAATAGCTAGTAAAATCCATTCGAAATTAAAAACTTTTATTTCTGAGTAGTAATAGATGGTGAAGATGACTCCGCCAATAATTGAAATATAAATGCAAAATTTTATACATGTCCTTAATAAGGATAAAGAGCTATTATCATCTCGTTCTAGGATTAATCCACTTTCTAATCTGAGTGCACAAATACCGCTAAATACTGCAGAAAATTCAAAAAATAATCTAAATGGAGCGTACTCTTCAGGACTATAAAAATATCTCTGAAGAATTATTAATGTAACTATTGAAATAAGTTGCGCTATTGATGTTCCAGTGAATAATGTGATTACATTTTTCAAAAATTGATATGTTTCTTTTTTTATCAATATTATTGTAAACCAATTTTATGAATTTTTATTGTTAATTACAGATTAATTTGTAAAATATTCCCAATACCATTTTATTGCTGCTGAAAGGCCTTTTTTTACATTATGTGAAGGATCATAGCCTAATAGTTTTTTAGCCTTTTCAATAGATGCTAAGGAATGCTTTATATCACCAATTCTCTCTGGGCCAAAATGGATAGCTACGTCGTTTATTTTTGAATCAAATGGGGAAAGTAACTTTTTAAGTTCTTCAACTAAATCTCTCAAAAAACTTTGATCTCCACATGCTACATTATATACTTGGTTAATTGCATCTGGGTTTGTCGTAGTAGCAGCGAGAATATTGGCTTGAATAACATTGTCAATATAGGTGAAATCTCTACTTTGACTTCCATCGCCATGAATAGTTGGGGATTCATGATTGATAAAGGCTTTAATAAACTTTGGGATTGCTGCTGCGTAAGCACCATCTGGATCTTGTTTTCTTCCAAAAACATTGAAATATCTTAATCCTATTAGTTCTAATCCATAAAGATTTGAAAATACACCAGCATATAATTCATTTACATATTTNGTGACAGCATATGGTGATAAAGGAAGTCCAATTTTATCCTCCACTTTAGGAAGATCTTTAGAATCTCCATAGGTAGATGAACTTGCTGCATAAACCACTCTATTTATNTTNTTGTTTTTNGCTGCCCAAAGGATATTTAAAAACCCATTAATGTTGATTTCATTTGTTTTAATAGGATTNTCAATAGATCTAGGAACAGATCCGAGCGCGGCTTGGTGTAAAATAATATCAATATTTTCACATGCATTATTGCAATCATTNAGATTAGTAATATCGCCTTCAATGAATCTAAAATTAGAATCTTTGATAAAAGGATTTATGTTTTCTAATTTCCCCGTTATTAGATTGTCTAAACAGGTAACTTTATTATTGTGCTGAAGTAAGTATTCACATAGGTTACTTCCAATAAATCCAGCNCCCCCTGTNACTAATATTTTTTTATTNTCTAATAACATTTTAAATTTTTATTTTGCATATGAAATAGATCTTTTTTCTCTTATTACTGTTATTTTGACTTGTCCAGGATAAGTCATTTCAGATTGAATTTTCTCAGAAATTTCAAAAGCCAATTCATCNGCTCTTTTGTCTTTTACTTTGTTNCTTTCTACAATTACTCTAAGTTCTCTTCCTGCCTGAATTGCATATGCTTTCATGACTCCCTTAAAAGATAGAGCTTTGTTTTCNAACCCTTTAATTCTCTTTAAGTAGGATTGAATAGCTTCTCTTCTAGCACCAGGTCTAGCACCAGATACGGCATCACATATTTGTATGATAGGAGAAATCATATTATTCATTTCAATTTCATCATGGTGTGCACCAATTGCATTACAAACGNTNGGTTTTTCACCAAATTTTTCAGCTAATTTCATGCCTAAAATTGCNTGAGGTAGTTCAGGTTCTANTTCAGAAACTTTTCCTATGTCATGAAGTAATCCTGCTCTTTTTGCAATTTTAGGATTAAGTCCTAAATCTGCAGCCATTATTGCACATAAATTAGCAACTTCTCTAGAGTGCTGAAGTAAGTTTTGGCCATATGATGATCGGAACTTCATTCTTCCAACTAGGATAGTTAATTCTTTATGAAGGCCATGAATACCAAGGTCTACACATGTTGCTTTCCCTGTTTCTAATATTTCAGCACCAATGTTTTTTTGTATTTTTCTAACAACATCTTCAATTCTTGCAGGATGAATTCTTCCATCCGANACTAGTTGCTCAAGAGCTANTCTTGCAATTTCTCTCCTAACNGGGTCAAAAGAAGATAATATAATAGATTCAGGAGTGTCATCTACAATAATTTCCACTCCAGTAGCTGCTTCAAGAGATTTAATATTTCTTCCTTCTTTACCAATTATGCGACCTTTTAAATCATCACTATCAATATTAAAAACAGAAACGGTGTTTTCTATAGTTTGTTCAGCAGCAACCCTTTGAATAGTTTGAATAACAATTTTTTTAGCTTCTTTATTAGCATTTAATTTAGCCTCTTCTTTTATTTCATTAAGTGTANCCATTGCATCTGTCTTAGCTTCATCAATTAATGAATTGGTTAATTGCTCTTTTGCAGTTTCAGCATCGAAGCCGCTTATTTTCTCTAGTACTTCAATTTGTTTTTGCTTTGTAGTTAAAATCTCTTCTTCTTTGGTTTTTAGACCCTCAATTTGAAGATTAACTCTTTCTTGAAGGTCATTTAGATGCCTTTCTTTTGCTTTGATTTCTTCAAATCTCTTATTTAGTTTTAATTCCTTTTCTTTAAAAGAGATGTCTTTCTGATTTATTTTTCTTTCTCTNGAATTAATTGANTTTTCATGTTTTTCTTTTAGCTCAATAAACTTTTCTTTTGCTTGAATAATTTTACTTTTTTTGATGTTTTCAGCATCAATTTCAGCATTCTTTAAAACGCTAACTTTTTTTCTTTGAAGAAGTTTATTTATGATAAAGTACCCAATTAACAATCCAGATATTAGTCCAATTGATGTACCTNTAAATAGGTTTAATAATTCCATTTTTTAATTATTTCATAAGATGAATATGAAATGATTTATTGATCTAACAACTCGTTTTTAAGTGAAATTATCTCTTTACTTAATTTATCAAACTCTACCGAATTATTTGAAGAAACAGTATCTGTTGCAAATTGTAAGGCAGTCATTGCCAAAAGATCTTGCATATCAATTACAGCATAATTGTTTTTTAAGTCTTTAATACTTTTATCAATTTCAGCAGCAGCTTTTCTTATTTTTTCTTCTTCGTCTCTATTAATTGTAAGAGGATAGGATCTTCCACCAATAGAAACTTTTATTGATAATTCACTCATTTGTTATTTATTCAGTAATGCTATGCATTTATCAATTTCTCTAACCATTTCATTGATCATCAATTTGACATCTTTACTCTCATTAACTTCATCACCGTCAATTTGTTTAGCCAATTTTAACATTTTGATTTGTTCTTTAAGTTGATTAATTAAAGCTTGCAAATCATCTTTCTCATTTTTTAATGAATCTATTTTTTCNTTAAGTATTTTATTTTCTTCTTTTTTAAGGTCAACATTTTTTTGTAAACCTANNACGTACTCTCTTATTTCTTCAATTGCAGAAAATTCTTCACTCATAGAACAAAATCATTTCTCACAAAGTTAGCAGCTAATGTGAATTATTCAAATTTATATTCAATTGTGTATAATTTTTTTTAAAAAGTATTTTTTGGCATTATTTTTTATTCAGATTTGTGCAATGAATTTTAAGAAAATTTCTTTACTGATTCTGATGAATTTAATTTTGGTTATTTATAGGTCTCAGCCAACAATAATAAAAAATGATTTCAGATCTCCAATTGGAATTCCCATTCTTCTCTCTGGGAATTTTGGCGAATTAAGATCTAATCATTTCCATGCTGGTCTAGACATAAAAACTAATGGTACCATTAATTATAGAATTTACGCAATTGAAAAAGGATATATATCGAGAATAAATATCTCTCATTGGGGATATGGGAAAGCTATTTATGTGGATCATCCTAATGGCTATACAAGCGTATATGCGCATTTAGATCATTTCCCCAAAAAAATAGAAAAATTAATAAGGGATTNTCAGTACGAGAATCAGTCAGAAGTAATTACTTATTATTTAGATAGTGGATTAATAAATGTGGAAAAAGGAGAGGTNATNGCATACTCTGGGAATAGTGGGGGATCATCAGGTCCTCATCTTCATTTTGAAATCAGGGAANCTATTAGTGAGCATCCTGTAAACCCTCAATTATTTGGTTTTGAAATTGAAGANAGTAGNCCACCTGAAATTAANAAATTAATTTTTTATGATTTAGGATCATCAACAGTTAACGGTAAATGTGGTAGACAAGAATTTAATTTAAAGAAAACTAAAAAATCATATACATTGNTAAANGATAGTATAATCAAAGTCAATGGTAAATTTGGTATAGGTTTATCTACTGTGGATTACTATAANAAAACATATAATAAATGTGGAATTTANAGTATGGATTTATGGGTAGATGAGAATTTGAAATTTAGCCAAAAGTTGAATGAATTAAATTTTTCTACAACAAAACAAATTAACGTTCATAAAGATTTTAAAGCTTATTTCAATAAAAGAGAAAGTATTCACAAAGCTTATATNCATCCATCCAATGAGCTAGCTATATATGAAAGAGAACTAGGAGATGGAACTGTAGAAATNANGGACTCAGACTTGCACAAGGTTACTTTAATAGTTTCGGATATTAAAGGGAATTCGTCTGAGTTGAACTTCTATGTAAAAAAGGATCATACAAATTTGTGTAATCAAAATAATAAGTCATTTAAAAAACCAAATTCCATCCAATCTATAGCTTCTTTGGATAGTAACGTTNTAATATNTATGGACTCAAATACGCTTTATGACCAAAATCAAGAAATAAATATAGATATTGANAAGGATGATGTTATTCATTTGGCTAAAAATGAAGTTCCTGTAAAAGAAAAGTTTATTGTTTCTCTAAAAATTAATAATTCTTACATAAG
This sequence comes from Crocinitomicaceae bacterium, assembly GCA_002721285.1. The sequence goes on along the minus strand of PBJU01000019.1, from coordinate 3,708 downwards.
CGATAAATGGCTTTTAGCTCATATAGATAAAAACGGTAAAATTAAAAATAGAAAGGGGAGTGTAGATGGAGATAACTTTAAAGCAAGTTTGAATCATTTTGGTGATTTTAAATTAATGGTGGATACCATNCCCCCTAAAATCAGCTCTATCTATCAACCTTCAAAAATTAAAAAAAATCAAATCTTTAAGTTTCAATTAACCGATGATTTAAGTGGTGTAGAAGAATATAAAGTTACCATTGATGGTAATTGGATTCTTTCTAATTANAGTTATAAATCATCACTTTTAAAGATCCCTTTAGATGTTTACACCAATTTAGAAATAGGGGATCATAATGGGATGATTACAGTAAAAGATGAGAGAGGAAATGAGTTAAATTACTCNTTNGATTTTTCAATAGTGGATAATTAATTACAAAATATGAACAAATTAATAGCTTAAAAGTGTTTATTAGTTGTTAAATTTTATTTCTTTAAGAAAACATTCAATATTTATTTATATANATGGCAAAAAAGAAAAAGCAAAAAAAAATATTCGTTTTAGATACTTCGGTAATTCTACATGATCATAACGCTCTTAATTGTTTTGAAGAAAACGATGTGGCAATTCCAATCACNGTACTTGAAGAGCTAGATAATTTTAAGAGAGGAAATGATACNAAAAATTATGAGGCTAGGGAGTTTATAAGAATTTTGGATAGATTAAGTAATGCATTTACGCTACAGGATTGGATTTCAATTAATGGATCTAAGAAAGGGAAATTCAAAATTGTAATGGAAAATGAGGACTTAAGTTCTGATGCAGTAAAGATTTTTGGAAATAAAAATGATCACAAAATTCTGAATACTGCTTTAAGCTTACAGAAAGCTCACTTATCAGAACTTGTTATACTAGTTTCCAAAGACATTAATCTTAGATTGAAGGCCAAAGCATTAAATATAAATGCAGAAGATTTTGAAACTGGTAAAATTGATAGAGACAGTACACTTTACACTGGCAGACAAGTGGTGGAAGATGTGGANTCAGATTNTATAAATAAGTTGTACAAACAAGGTCAATTNGAGGACTTAAATGTACTAGAAGANAAAGTTACAGCTAATGGGTTTTATATTCTTAAGAATGGTAAAACCTCTGTTTTAAGTTATTTTAATCCATTTGACAAAAACTTAGAACGTGTTGAAAAACAATATGTTTATGGTATTAAACCAAGAAATGCAGAACAAACATTTGCATTACATGCTCTGTTAAATCCNGANATTAAATTAGTTTCTTTACAAGGAGTTGCAGGTACTGGTAAAACTTTATTGGCATTGGCAAGTGCATTAGAGCAACATAATTTATANCANCAAATTGTATTAGCTAGACCAATTGTTCCTCTTAGTAATAAGGATATAGGNTATCTTCCTGGAAATGCAGATGATAAAATCAATCCTTACATGCAACCATTATTTGATAATTTGAAATTTATCAAAAATCAATTTGGTATTAATGAGAAAAAATACCGAAAAATTGAGGAGATGGAAGAGGATGGAAAGTTGAAAATATCTGCTTTAGCTTTTATTAGAGGAAGAAGCTTNTCCAATGTAATTTTCATTGTGGATGAAGCCCAGAATTTAACACCTCATGAGGTTAAAACNATAATTACTAGGGCTGNAGAGAATACGAAGATTATTTTCACTGGGGATGTTTTCCAGATTGATACTCCTTACTTGGATGAACAGAGTAATGGTCTTTCTTATTTGATTGATAGATTAAAAGGAAATGAATTATTTGCCCATGTAACTTTGGAGAAAGGAGAAAGGTCAGAACTAGCTAATTTAGCTAATGAATTACTGTAATTGATTGATTATAAGAAAGCTCGGAAATTCGGAAGTCTTGAATTACTTGCCAAACAAGTAGTTGAAGGTTTTATAACAGGATTGCATCAGAGTCCATTTCATGGTTTTTCAGTTGAATTTGCTGAACATCGCTTNTACAATAATGGGGAGTCTATTAAACATTTAGATTGGAAGTTACTTGCCAGAACTGATAAAATGTTTATCAAAAGATATGAGGAGGAAACTAATTTAAGGTGTAATATTTTAATTGATGGATCATCTTCAATGTTATTCCCATTAAAACAAGNNTTNAATAAATTAAGTTTTTCTATTGATGCNGCAGCAGCTTTNATATTTCTTATGCGTAAGCAAAGAGATGCTTTTGGGTTGAGTGTNTTTAGTGATAAGTATGATTTTTATTCTCCTGCTAAATCATCTTTAACTCACCAGAGGTTTATACTATCAAGTATTGAAAAACTTTCTGAAAATAAGTACAATGAAAAAGAGGTAAAATCTACTGATATTACTGCAGCAGTAAATAGATTGGCAATGACTATAAATAAAAGNTCATTGGTTTTTATTTTTTCGGATTTTATGGGNATTNAAAATTTTGATGANTTTGCTAATTCTATTAAGCATTTAAGGCATAACNTGCATGAGGTGGTTATTTTTAATGTNTTTGATAANAATCTAGAAAATGANTTGAATTTGAAAAACAAATATTANAATGTGGTGGATATGGAAACGGGGGAGAAGGTGAAGCTACATCCAAATCAAATTCAAGAAAAGTTTAAGCAGCAAAGAAGGGCTTATGCACTAAAGTTAAAAAATATGCTGATTAGTCAAAAANTAGAATTTATTAATGCCAATATTGAGGATGGATTTGANAATATTTTGCTTCAATATCTAATAAAAAGAAAAAATTCGATTAAAAAATTGTAGTTAATGTTTGTTAATGACTAAAAAAAATTAAATTTGCCATCCAATTAGGACCGGTAGTTCAGTTGGTTAGAATACCTGCCTGTCACGCAGGGGGTCGCGGGTTCGAGTCCCGTCCGGTCCGCTTAAGACTCTAAGTCGAAAGATTTAGAGTCTTTTTTGTTTTAAAATATCCTCCTATGGCTGGGAGGCTAGAATGCCCTAAGATGTATCCATGTCTTGGGGCGTTTGAATTTTAAATAAAAATATCATACCTAATTAATCTTTGTGAGACAATTTTTTTAAAATTTAATTTTTTAAATGTTTTATTTGTAAGCTTAATTATATTTACTTAAAAAATTAATTAATGAGTGATAATATCCCAACTTTTGAAAATTCTGGTCAAGATTTAAATTCATCTAGTAAAATACCAACTTTCTTAAAAGTACTTTGTATTCTTAGTTTAGTCAATATAGTGTTTAGTATTTTTCCTGCCATTACAGGTGTTTTTCAAAACCCTGTGGACGCACAAAGTGCATTGGATGATCAAATAGCTCAAATGGAGCAGATTTTTTCTTCTATTGATGAAATGCCTGCAAATTTTTTAAATGAAATGACCACTTTTTTAGATGCTAAAAAAGATAATCTAAGAATCGAAAATAGTGGATTGATTTTAATATTTCTTCTAGAAGCCTATGGTGTTTGGTTAATGTATAAACTTAAAAGAAAAGGATATTGGTTATATGTTATCTCTCAATTTGGGATGGTTGCTTTAAATTATTTTATATATCCTTCATCCAATATATTTACTACTGCCACTATAGCTATGTTGCTTTTTAGTTCTATTTTATTTATTAGTTTATATGGAATGAATTTAAAGCATATGAATGATTAGTCTAATTCTCCCAAGAACGTATAGGCAATAATATTAGCTCCCATTTTAAGTGCTTTTAGTCTAGTTTCTTCGCTGTC
>PBJU01000018.1 GCA_002721285.1 Crocinitomicaceae bacterium | reverse complement strand
AACTACTGCAATTGGGGTTGGAGGGGATCCAATTATTGGTACAACAATAAAAGACGCGGTTGAACTATTGATGAATGATGAGGATACCCATGGTATTATTATGATTGGAGAAATAGGTGGAAATTTAGAGGCCGAAGCTGGTAAATGGATTCAAAAAAATGGTACTAAGCCAGTTGTAGCATTTATTGCAGGTGATACTGCTCCAAAAGGAAGAACGATGGGTCATGCAGGTGCTATTGTAGGTGGAGATAGCGATACTGCTTCTGCTAAAAAAGCAATTCTAAGAGATTGTGGAGTACATGTTGTAGATTCTCCAGCTGATTTAGGAACCAAAATGGCAGAATTGCTTAATTAATTCCCTTATTTATTATATTATTTGAAAATCCACTTTAATGTGGCTTTTTTATTTGTATCCAAAAAAAAACCACTCTATATGAGTGGTTTTAAATATCATTTGTATAAATGTTTACTCTGATTGAACAGGCCCTTCAGATGGTTTAACTGCAGTAGCATTAGTTTTTGGTGCTTTTACTTGACCTTTGATTCTAATAATTTTAGTTGGTGCATTTGTAGCATTTGATTGAATAGTCACAGATTTATTAATCATACCAATTCTTTTAGTATCGTATTTTACTTTTATTTCACCAGTAGCTCCAGCAGCAATTTCTTCTCTAGGCCATTGAGGAACAGTACATCCACATGATCCTTTAGCATTGGTGATTTTAAGAGCTTGATTACCTGTATTGGTAAATACAAACACACATTCACCATTAGCATGTTGTTCTATTTCTCCATAGTCATGAGTTTCTTTGTCGAATGATATTTCAGCTCCCCCTATTGGAGCAGCAGCTTCTTTATCATCTCCAAGAGTAGATGTATTCTCTACTTGTGCATATATACTATTTAAGGATAGTAGAGATACAAAAATTAAACTTAAAGTGAATATTGATTTTTTCATAGTTGTGTGTTTTCTTATTTAATTTTTTTCAAATATATAAAATGTCGTTTAATAATTAACAGTGGACAAAAATCAGACCAAAATTATTATTTGTTTTTAGATTCTTCTTTTTTCTTTTTTTCTTTTTTCTGCTGTTCTTCTAATACAGTTTTATATTCAATTTTAACATCTTCAATGTGCTCCATCATTGTAGCCAATGTTAGAGCATCTAATTTTTTACCAATAATTTTTTTGTCTTTATCTACTAAATATACTTGAGGAGTACTGAAAATATCATATGTTTTTCTAAAGTTTAAACTTTTTAAGTCAGTAACTTTTTGATCAAATAAATATTTTGTTGGATTTTCATTAGCATCTGGAAAATCTGAAAGATTAAGCCAGTCTAATTTTTTATCTCTAATGAATTTTCTCCAATCTTCATTTTCCAAATTAGTACCATATCCAATAAATTCAATATCTATATTTTTTTCTTTAAGCTCATGGTAAAGTTTAAGTAGTTTAGGAATCTCTTTTTTACAATGTCCACAATCTGGATCCCAGAAAATAAGTAAATTATATTTATTTTTCAATTGGTAAAAGTCTACCCAATTTTCTTGTGATGTATCTGCTAGTATTATTCTAGGTGCATTTTTACCAACTAATAAAGGCTCTAGTTTAGATGCTTTATCACACAAGTCTACTAGTTTAGTTGAATCTAACCAAAATGCTGCAGTTGACTCTGGAGGACAATAGTACTTTTGTGCCATACATACAAAAACAGCATCCATTCCCATCACATTTGAAGTTTCATATTTATAAGTTATATGATGAACTGTATATTTGAACAAATCAGATTTAGGATCCATTTCATCAATTATTTTGTAGGAATATTTACATATTGTATCTGGATGATTAGGTATCATTTTAAAGAATTGGTCCAATTTGTTATGAAATACTGGAGTATGTACAATCCTGTTGTCTTTTAAATCAATATTATCCCAAAAATGACGAATGATATAATTATACTTAAGAGTGTCATTATTTTTAAATTTTTCAGGTAGTTTAATGTCAATGGACATTGCTAATACTTTGGCACCAAAAAATTCTGTTTTATCCAGTATGTTATTCTTTTGATAATCCTTAACTTCTTTATCTAAAGCGGCCATTTTTTCTTTATTTTCCATAAAAGATTTGGCTTCATTTTTCTTTTGATTTAAGTAATTAATATAACCGTAAAATATTTTATTATTTTCTGACTTAATCACCTTCATAGAACCAATAAAATCATCTAATTTGGTTTCCATTATAACATCTTCATCAGTTACAATAAATTCAAAGTATTTAGATCCTGGGCAAACTACAGCATATACTCCTCCAACTAGCTTTTTGGTGTTAAAAACTACATTTTGATTTTTAGAAATTGCAGTGTCTGCATAATATAATCTTTCTCCAAAATATCTAGCAAGAAATACAGTGGTGTCTTGAAGATCAACTATCTTAAATTTAAGATTCTGTTGAGCATTAAATTGAAACGTTACTATAGCAAATACAATAAATATTAGTTTCTTCATGTAATAAGTATTATTCAAACTTAATCAAATGTTATTCCAAAAATGAAATAAAATATTTGCGAATATAAAATTTTAACAATTTTTATAAATGTAAGTGAGATAAAAGTTTGTTTAGTTTATGATTTATATTAATTCTATTTATGAAAAAGAAAACAACTATTAATACCCCCCAAATAATATAGGTTAATTCATTTAGTTGGAAACTCAATTCTAGGCCTATTACCTTAACTATTTCTTTAGTTATTATTAATTTTATAATAAAGGTTACAACTAAACTAGTTAAGAATACAATTCCATATAATTTAAATATCTTTTTTTCATATACCCTTATGATAGAATGAAGACTGTATCCTATTATAAATAACTTCTTGATTTCTTTATCAGAAGATTGAATTATTATTCTTGTGTAAAAGAGCAGCAATAAAAGCCCTTGAGCAATGATTATTAGCGCAATAATTATTTGATAGGAAAATAAGCCATTAAGAAGCTTTTGAATTAAACTTGATTTTTGAGAATTGTCATCTGTATTATAATGATTTTTATTTAAAAAGTCTATGTATAAATCATCATTAGGGTTTTTATTGGTAACAATAACCCTAGAGTAATTTTCTGTTTTTTTGTTTCCATAAATTTCATTAGTTGTTTGTAAAAATTGTTCAGGTACAAGAATACTATTGATTTTTTTAGACAATCCAACAACTTTACCAATGTATTCTGCTTTTTTATTATTTCCAGAAACTTCAATATTAAATCTTAGTTTTTTAATAAACTCTTCACTTATTTGGGGGGTATTCATGCTAAGTGCTAAACCATAATTATAAGCATCTAAATAATTTTTAGGAAGTATAACAGGGATTTCATTTTTAGTGATATCCCAGGAGCTGAAGTCATAAGAACCTTCTAAAAACCTTTCTGGAATACTTTCGAAAAATGCCAGTGTATAAAACCCAGGGATTCCATTGTTTTGATTACCAACACTAATCATTACTTGATAATTGCAAGATTTAAAAGGCGCAATATCAATTATATTAGGTTGTGATTTTAGTAGGTTAATATCCGATTCATTAAATCCTTTAATTTCTTTTTGTAAAAAGGATAATTGATTAATTTTTTTTGAAATTACTTGATGGTTTTCGTTTACTACCCCTCCTTGTTTAGGAATTAAATTTTCAAATTCTTTATAAAGTTCAATGCTTATTAATATAATGACTAACCCAATCACTGTTCCTATTGATGAAATAAATCTGTTTATAGGTTGTTTATTTGATGCTATTACTTTGGATAGTATTTTCACAATTCAATGGATTTAAATGAGTTTAGTTTTTCATTTGTATCTAATGACATTAATATAATACCAGCATCATTGTTTTTAGCAGATTTTATTATTAAATCCAATGCCAATGATTTGTTTTTCTTATCCAGGTGAGAAAATGGTTCATCAAGTATTATCCAATTAAATGGTTGTAGAATACTTCTTATTATAGCAATTCTTTGCTGTTGCCCCATTGATAATTCACTGCATTTTTTTTCTTTTAATTCAAATACTTCCAATTGAGTTAAATAATTATCAATATTCTCAATTGTTGAATATTCCGTTAATTCGTTTTTTAATAATAGATTTTCTAATACGGTTAGATTTCCAATTAATTTTAAGTCTTGGTGAACTAAAGCGATTTGGTTTTTTCTTAATTCAGTCCAGTTTTCACTTGTTAAAGATTGAGTGTTTTTTTTGTCAATAAGAATATCACCAGTAAAATCTGTCCTACATCCAGATAAGAAAGAGGTAAGCGTACTTTTTCCCTTACCAGAAGGAGAGCTTATTAAGTAGTAATTTCCTTTTTGGAATTCCAATTCACTATTCCATACGTTGGATTTAATGATGTTTTCATTAGAAACTTTATTGGGAATAATATTATTTAATGAAAATTTCAAATGATATTATTGGATGATAAATGGCCTTTTTATATTACCAGAGCTCAGTATGTAATATCCTTTTTGAAAATGAAAATTTAAAAGAGTGTTTCTAACTTTTCCATTCCAAACAATACTACCTAATGAATTGTAAATAGTAGCATTTTTCGAAATTTCTAAACCTTCAATATTAATTTCTCCATTTGATGGATTTGGATATATTTTAACTCTGTTTTTTGTTTTATCATGAATGCTTGAAATATCATCACTAATAACCGTTATATTGTCTAATGTTAAGATAAATTGATTATCAGCATAGTGTCTAAAAACTAGGTAAATATCTGTATTTAATGGAACTGCATCTAAATTCACTTTGTAGTCTGTGCTAACTGATGGAACTGCGGGAACATCTAAAAGGCTTGGATAATTCATTAAGCTATCAATAGTTTTATCTAAGCAATAATATATTTGAATACCATCAGGATAGGATCCATCAACAGACATAGCTTGAAAATTCACAAAATTTCCAGAAGAATCAAAATTCAATTTTGGTGTAATTAAAAAGTTATTTGCTGAAACAGTATCATTAAGCCATGAAGTTGCAGCAAGAACAGAATCTACAACTCCAGTAGAATCATAATCTTCTACTAAATGAAATGAACTAGGTAACTGTAAAACTTGTGGATCATTATAGGGAGCAGCCATGTCGCCATCTATAAAAGTCCATCCAGTTAAATTTCCTGAGTTGAAATTTTCGCTTAAAATAACCGTTTGTCCATAATGTAAAGTTGTAATTACAGAAATCACTATTAATAGTAAAAGCCTCATTTTGTTGAATTAATTAATTTAGTTTGCAAATGTAATTATTTCCTTTCAACATTATAATATGGAGAAGATATAGTGGCATGTTAGATTTATTTTAAATGCGGCATTATTTTTGGATTAAAATTTATTATGAAAATATTTTATTCTTTAGTTATTCTTTCATTTTTTCAAAGTGCTTATGCGCAAAATTTTGATTTAGATGATTTTTATTCTAACAATAAAGATCTTGATCAAAAAACAAATGAGTATTTTAATAATTTGAATGATACAACAAGAGTAGGTCAAATGATTGTACCTGCTACTGGTAGACTTGGAAAGTCAAGAGAACATGTGTATTCATTAGCTAAAAAGGGATGGATTGGCGGAATTTTATTACTTAATGGAACAGTAGATGTTTTTACTCAAGATGTTATTGATTTTGATAGTATAATGAAGGTAAATGGTCACCTGCCTTTAATTTATTCTGCAGATGCTGAGCCAACACTAGTAAATAGAAAAATAGCTAATTCTAGAAAGGTTCCTAAAACCAATCAAATTCATCATATAGATAGTGTTAAGAAAGTAACTAAAATAATTTCTGAAGATTTAAATTCAATTGGAATAAATCAAAATTTTGCTCCAGTTATTGATGCTTCTCCAAATAAAGTGGTTAGCAATAGAAGCTTTGGTTTAAATATGGATACTGTAATTTCATTTTCCAATGAATTTGTTTCAGTTACTCAAAAACATAATATTATTGCTACTGCCAAACATTTTCCTGGTCATGGTTTTGTTAAAGGAGATACTCATAAAGAGCTTATTTATATTGATGGAGAAATGAAAGAAGTTGAAAATTATAAACCATTAATTGATAATGGAGTATTGTCTATAATGGTTGCCCATCTTGCTATTAAAAATAACCCCATTTATAATACTAATGGACTTCCTTCAACTTGCTCAAAAAAAATAGTTACTCAACTTTTGAAGGACTCTTTAGGCTTTAAAGGTTTAATAATCACAGATGCTATGAATATGGGAGGTGTAAAGAATGTTCCACATAGTGGGTTAAAAGCAGCTCAAGCAGGTTGTGATCAACTTTTGATGCCAGTTGATGAAGAGGAAGTTTTATTCGATGTTCTTTTAGAAATGGATAATAATAGGGAATTCAAAAACAATGTTTATGAATCTGTTAAGAAAATTATCAGGTTGAAAATTTGCTTAGGAATTATTAAATAAATTTTAATTGTAAGTCTTTTTATCCCATTGGTATTCACTTGGATATATGCTTTGTGAAAAACAGATAAAAGTAGTAAGTGAACATAGCAATATAAAGGCATAAATAAACCAAGCAATTCTATGGTAACCAAAATATCCCATATCTACTTCCGCTCCATTTAAAATTAGCCAAGTAGGGGTGATTGTAGCAATTACTAAAGCAATAATTCCAATGAAAATTAAAATAGATTCGATACTTCTCAGAGGTAATGCAGTAATTTTTTTGTACCATCTAAGATCTGTACCCCATTTATGAATCAATAAAAATTTACCATTTGTGAGTGGAACAAAAAGTAGTGGATCTTTATTAACATCTTCTAAATCAAAATTTTCAGATGGAGATAAAATATAATATTGCTTAATGGTGGTGTTGTTTAATTTTTCTAAGGATTTTATTTTAAATATAGCTTCTTGGGGGATTTCATTTTTAAAATACTTAGTTGGTAAAAACCTTAGTCTGTATTTGATAGCAATTTGTTTAATATTTTCTAATTCATACAAATCTTCAGGATTGTAATCATGTAAATCAGCGTAAGAACTTTTAATATTGCAATTAGAAATATTTTTTATAATGTTTTTCTCTTGATTGTAATCAGAATCAAGTTGATTATTAAAAATATCAATGATACTTTTTTCTCTTGAATATTGAGTCTTTTTTAACTCCTCTTTTATATCAATATTGCCAAACATATTTAAAAGATTTTTTATAAAATTAAATAAATTTTACAACAAGAAATATTTGTTTAATTAAAACCTATAAATCTCCATTTTATTTAGTCAATAAAAATCACTTCTTGTATTTCAATTCTTCTTTCAATTGCTGCCTTTGGACTATATATAGATTGTTTAGTGTTCTTTCCATCATCACTAGCTTTATTACTTGATTTTTTCTCTCCAAATGGTGCAGCTTTAATAATAAGTTTTCCATCATATATGTATTTTTGTAATTCTCCATTATCCACTTTTTCAAAATAATTAATTATAGAAGAGATTCTTCTTTTTGATAGATTAGTATTATAGTCATCTTTAGCCAAAGGACTTGAAAAACCTCTAATTGTTATTTCTATAGAACTATGTTCTTTAAGTAATGGTATTAACTGACTTTTAAATTTCTCCAATTTATTTAGACCGTGAGTCACATATTTTTCAAAAAAGTAATTAATTTGTTCATATGCTATTTTTTTCTCTTCAATAGAATTTCCTTCAGAAAAGGATTTTAAATACGTTGGTTTTAGTTCTAAATATTTTATAATAGTTTCTGGATAAGTTTCTAAAACTACAGTGTCTCTACTTTTAGGCATTGGTTCATCATTGTGAAAATATAAAGCTAATGGTAGTGATAATCCTGTTTTGTGTTTAAATATTTTTTTAGTGTCTAATTCAGAAAGAAATTCTTCTTTTTCAGCTATGGATGATTTTGTTTTAAACTCCCAAATATCAGGACAACAGTGAGGATTATGTTCATATAAACTTCCATCTCTATTTGAAGTGACATAACCATGTTTTCCATATTCATTAATCCAAAAATACATATCGTTCCATGATGAATTAATAGGTTGTTCAGCGTTATGTGCTATTTCAAATATTGAATCATTCCAATGACTATAGGAAATATCATATCCACCAAATCCATTATGCCAAGTTGAGCTGAAGTATAATCTATTAGATGGATTGTGGTAAAATGGGGTAATTTCATTTTCAGGAGAATTGACATTTGGTCCTGCATTTTTGATATCTGCTATAGATAAATCATCTAAAATTTCTGCATACCAAATATCTAAATTTCCATAACCACCTTTTCTATCACTCACAAAAAACAAAATATTATTTCCATTTAATTTTGTTATGAATGGTTGAGTTACATTATGGCTATTTATATTTAATTCATTACTCAATTCTTTTGCTAATGACCAATTTTCATTTTCTTTTTTAGAAATCATTATTTTACAATGTCCAATGGAGTCACATCTTGTAAATAAAAAATACTGATGGTTTTTATAAAATAATCCATTGGCATTATGAAAACGTTTATCATCAATTTGGGGGCTTATTTTTTCTATTTTATCATTTTTTCGGAGAAAAATTTGAGCATGTAAACTATCTTTAATAGATGTGAAATATAATTTTCCTTCATCTTCAAACCCTGCAAATTCTGCATTATATCCATTAATAGGTTTTGGAAGTGGAGAGATTACCATTTCTTCATTTATTTGCTCATTATGCCTCATAGCAAAAATGGTAGAATTAATTTCTCTAGAAGATTTAAGATAAAAAAAGTTATTTTTTTCATGGATAAAATGAGCTTTAGATTTTTTGAATTCTAATAAAGCTTTTGGATAATTCCTTAGTTGTTTTAAAATTGTTCCTAAATAGTAACTAGCTTCAGGGTAGATTTTTCCTGATGGATCTTTATTCACTACTTTTTTTAAAAAATAACAAGCTTTAGCATATTGATGCATTTTAATAAGATTAATTCCGTAATAGTATTGTAATTTCATCTTACTCGAATCTATTTCAATTGCATTTTCAAATAATTGATGTGCTTTAGCATAATTCCCTTGTTTATATTCATTTATTCCAAAATCAATAATCATTTCATTTTTTTGAGCATTAAATGGGATTATCATTAATAATGAATATCCAAGGAATAATATTTTTTTTATAAATAATCTGGACATATTAAAATAGGTGATTGCATTTTAATTTTTTTTCTAAATAGATAAATTAAGGCAATTTCAAATCCCCCTCTTTTTTGAGAAGCAGGAACTAGTTCAGATAAATTAATATCGTAGGACAGNACCTAATTTCCAGGCATCATATATAACACCAGCCGTNATGAAAAAAGCATCTTTNTTTCTATAATATAATCCTGTCCATAAAGCTCTTTTTAAATTAAACAAATCAGCAACAGTATAATGCAGCTGTGANCCTATCAATAACTCTTTATGGGCACCTTGGTTAATAGTGAAAATAGAAGTTTTAATTTTAAAGAAATTGTTAATTAGATNTTCGTGTTCCAATTTTGATAAAAATTTAATATCAATTCCAATTGGTGGAGTAGCTCCCATAAATGATTGATCACTTCGATTTAAATTAAAACAACTTAATTGGATATTTATTAGATGGTTGTTCCATAATTTCCTAACATACATTAATCCNGTATTAATATTTCCATATCCAATTTTGAAATTATTAAAGCTTTCATTTGCATCTAAATTCGGATCAAATGCTGAACCGTTGTATTGTGCATCGAAAGATAGTTGATTTANATCGATACTTCTTGANGTATAACCTCCTTGAAATCCAATTCTAAGCTGTTGTAAACTGTCATTGATTAAATTAAATGAGGAACTTAAATTAAGTTGTAAAGTACTAAACTTTGAATCTCCTGCAATATCCTGATTGATTAATATTCCAATGGGAATAAATTTTGAAGTTGTGAAATCAGTTGAAATAGAATAAGTGTTAAATGGAGTAGATACGCTAGCCCATTGAGATCGGTGATTACTATTAATTCTAATATCTCCTTTATGCCANCCTGTAAGAGCAGGATTTAAATTTAAGGGAGATAGTTGATTCATAGAGTAATGAAAATCTTGACCATTAACATAAAATATTGAATTACTTAAAACAATTAAAATAATATATCTTAAATGCTTTTTTGTCATTATTTTAATAATGTTATGTTCCCTTTTTTGAAAAATTTTTGACCATCTAAACAATCTAATTTTAGATAATAAACAAAGACACCTGGATCACATTTTTTATTTGATTCTAAAAAATNCCCNCTCCATCCTTTATATTGATTATTTGTTTTAAAAACAATATTTCCAAGGCGATCAAAAATTTTAAATTCAAAATTTTCGCTCGAAATATATTTTCCTCTTACAATTAAAGTATCATTGTTCCCATCATTATTTGGTGAAAAAGCATTTGGAATAAAAACATCTGGAGGGCCACAAGTTAATTCTTTGACCTCTANAGTAATTGAATCCGATTTAGCACAATTTTCACTGCTAATATTAACNATGTAAGTTGTGGTTATTATTGGAGAAGCTATTGGGTTTTGAGAATAGGGATCATCTATTGAAGATGATGGTTCCCATTGATATTGATAACCGTTGGGTTCCACGTGAAGTTGTGTGCTACTACCTGGTGAAATTACCGTAAAGTCAGCTGAGGTTAAAATATTAGTTGAAGGTAAAGTATCAACAACTATAAAAATAGAATCAAATAATTGGCAACCACTTATGGAGTCCAATGCCTTAACATTTATGTATTGATTTGTATAAAGTTGAAACCAAACAGAATCATTTTGATTATTTCCTATGGAAATACTATCAGGATAAAATTCAAAGTAAATTAAATCTTGATTTTGATCTGCNTCTGCAGTTATCAAAAGTGAATCTCCTATGCATAGAATAGAATCTCCATTAATATTTAAATCACCTATTGGAACATCAATAAAGACACTGTCTTTGTAACTACAACCATTATTTATAACAGAAATATAATACCAACTGTCTTCATTTGGTGATACTTCAATAATTGAATCGCTAGTGTTGCTATTTATTACGTTGGTTAAACTACTATTGTCTGCCCAAATAAACTCATTAGCAGTTCCTAAACTATTAGCATTAAGTTCAATTATATCATTATGGTCACATAGAACAAAACTACTATCAATAGAAATGGTAGGGCTATTTACAATAACTTTTTGAAATGCAGTATCTACGCATATTCCGTTTGAAATAAGTAAAGTATAATTGGTAGTTTGAGAAGGGTCAGCAAATGGATTGGAAACAATAGAATTACTAATTCCTACATTAGGAGACCAGTTATAAGAAAAGTTAGTGTCAGGGTTTGGAAGTATTCCAATCTGTTGATTTTCACCTTGGCATATAGTAATATCATTNAGATAATAAGAAGAGTCACCTATAACTATTATATTCTTAATTATGGTATCTCCAAAATTACATGTTGCTGTGTCTCTTATTATTAATTGAACCTGGTAAGTTCCAGACTCTTGAAAAGTATGAGATGGATTAGCTTGAGTACTTGTATTTCCATCTCCAAAATCCCAAATAAAGGAACTGTTGTTTTGAACGACACTAGTATTAATAAAGTTATGAGTCATTGGTTCACAGCCAAGGGGAGGTTGTTCAAAATCCGCAAGTACATAAGGTAATTCAAACTCCATTTTAAAAACACCTAAATTACAGTTAGGGGAGTTGTTTGTAGAAGAAACAGCTCCAGATGGATATATTGGGAAGTCATCATTATTGCCACATCCAGCACATACTGCTTGGTATATTTTACCTTTTCTATCAAATCTTGATGTTCCCCCATCTACATGTTCTGATGATTGATCTCCACCAAAATAGGATCCATATATAAATCCAGATGCATCATCTTCAATTACAATAATATAAAAATCACTACTGTCTGTACTTGAGTTTTGATAAGCATCATTGGATATTGGCATATTGTTAGTATATCCAGCATTATTCTCTAAAAAAGATAAATTATTTACTGAACCTCCCCAACCTGACAAGTACATTTTGTTGCATAAATCAACTAAAAATGCAGTTGGTGAAATATTTATACCATTTCCTGAACCAAAAACAGTAGAGTAGTATACATCATTTAGATTATTATATAATTTACTAACAAACTGACCGCTTCCGGGATTACTCCACAAAGCGTTATTTATAAATGAACTATCTTGAATTTCTGTTTGACCAAATAAATAAGGATTGTTATATCTGTCTAAATCAATGAAAAATACTTGATCATATTCACTAGATCCATAATAAGTAGAACTAATTTTTTGATTGCCATTTTTTGAAATATGTGTGACAAACCCATCACATCTTCCTCCTTGAAAGTTGTTCTGATATGCATTATTAGTAGTTGGGAATAAAGTAGAGTTAGTTCCCCCAGAACAAAAAATATTTAGTGAGTCATCCAAAGCAATAGAATAAATAGCATCATGCTCTTCTCCTCCTAAATAACTTGACCAAATTAAATTTTGAAGAGAATTATCCATTTTGAAAATACATCCATCTAAACTTCCACCACCAAAGGTTTTTTGAAAAGCAGAATTTGTGGTAGGGAAGTCTGAAGACATTGTAGAACTTCCTATATATATATTGTTATTTTCATCAATCTCAATCTCACCTCTTACTTCATCTGCATAGTTATATCTTAAAACATTTTCAGTAGCATTATTGCTTGTTGAGTTTAAACCATCATTATTACTTCCTCCTATATAAGTTGAGCCTAAAAGATTTGCTCCATTACTGCTCAAATGACTTATGAATATATCAGATCCATTGTTGTAATTTACTCCAAGACCTCCAGCCATAAAGGTGGCAGTTCCTCCATTAAATGAAGAATCATAACAATTATTAGATGTCGGGAAATTATTGGAGGAAGTCGTCCCCATTATGTAAAGTTCATCAAAACTGTTTACTATTAAACTATGAGGCAATTCATCATCAGAACCACCTAAATATGTAGAGTAAACCATAAATGATCCTGAGGTGTCAAATTTTGTAATTCCTATGTCAACTTTGCCACTATCAAAGTTAGTGCTGTAAGCTCCTAAAGTAGTTGGGTATTGATTTCCAAAAACGCTACTGCCAGAATAGAGAAATCCTTTTGAATCAAAAGTGGCTGTATATCCAAAATTATCTGAAAAAGACCCAGAAAATGTGGAGAAAATAAGAGTAGGATCTATAATTAAATCATGATTTTTATTGTATCCATCAGGAAATTCATAAGACAAAGTGTTGTTAGTTAATACATAATTACAATTGACTTTAGTTTTAATTCCATTAATTATTTGAAATGCAATTGGATGGTCTTCAATAATATGATTAACAGAAGTATAAATATGAAGTCTGTTTTTCTTTATGGAAATGTCTTTAATTCCATCATATCTAAATTTTATTAGATTAGGATCTCCACCTGGTTTAACTATTAAATCATACTTTAAGTTAAAAAATTTGGAATAAAGTTCTAGGTCAATGCTATCGTATAGATTGTTATAGGATAAATGATAAAATCCACTAGCGTTTGCACACCATTTTAAAGGATCTTTCCCTAAAAAATAATTGTATTTACATATTGTAGGTTGACTACCTTCATAAAACTTACTGTTGCTGGAATTTATGAAATTAACTTTATAGGCATGTTTCTTTAATTCTTTGTTGAGTTGATTTTTACTATTTGTATAATGACTTTTATATAGTTTTTCAAGTTTTTTTTCATCAAAAAAGTCAAATAATAAACCATCTTTACAAACATATAAATCCCCGTTTTTCAATTCGGATTTAAAATTTACATTTTCATCCCATTGGTTTTTATTTTCAATAAACACATAGCCAGCTTGCTGGCCATAAAATGAAATGAACAGAAATAGAAAGAAGAATTTAAATAAATGCCTCATAATCAAATTTAAAAAAAATGAAGATTTTATAATTAAGACTGGTTTTGTCTTTTTAATAAATTCTTTTGATATTTAGTTTGCACAATATCTATAAGAACAAGAATAATAAGTATAAAATAAAAAGTGGATTTATTCATTGCACTAATTTCTTGTTTAAATATTTTCATTTCAGCCATATGTCCACCATCAGAAATTAACATTACTCCTACAAGAAAAAGAATGAATAGGCCAAGAACTTCATACATTCTGTTTTTTTGTAAAAAGGCAGATACTTTGTTGGCTGCAATAATCATTAAAATGCCACCAATTATTATTGCAATTGCAATAATGTAATTGTTTTCTGTTAAAGCCATGGCACTTAAAATTGAATCAAATGAAAAAACTAAATTCATAATAACAATCATAACTATAGTTTGTGTAACAGATTTGTTTTTTTGTTCTGTTATGTTTTCCTCAAAATGTAACATATGCCAAATTTCCTTTACAGAAGTGTAAAGTATAAAAATGCCCCCTAAAATAATAATAAGACTTTCTAAATTCATATTCAAGGAAAGGATATCACTATCATATATTATAAAAGGGTTTTCGAATTTTTCAATGAGTTTTATAAGAAAAAGAAGTAATAATAATCTGAAAAAAATAGCAATCCCTATTCCTAGTTTTCTAACCATACTTTGTTTTTCTAGAGGGGCTTTTTTAGATTCTATGGCGATGTATAGTAAGTTGTCAAAGCCTAATACTACTTGTAATAAGATGAGCATTATAAGTGTGCCTAAAATTGATAAAATTTCCATGATATATTTATTTTAAGTTAAAGGAACTAAATATGTAATAAAAAATTAAGTTTTCGCTAGAAATAAAAGAACTTAAAGGAAGGTTCTTTATTAATTAGTAAGGTTGGTGCAGGAACTTTTAAAATAGAAAAAGGTTTAATTAAAATATCTAATAATTTGTTTTTCCCTTTTATTTCTTCAAGGTTAATATCTATACTTAATAGCATGGATGAGGTTCTTTTTAGGTTATTACAATCAATACAGCTACATTCAATTGTTTGGTTATTTCTTGCTCCAATAAAGCCATCAATAGTATAACCAATTGCTAGGTCAACATATTTAAACACCTTTTTTTCTTTAAAAATCTTATTAAGATTTAATGTAGCCCAATAAGATTGACCATTATAATCCTTAATTATTCTTTCAAAATTATTAGCTCCAAGTAAGCTTGGTCTGCAATGTGCGATTGAGCTTAAATGGGAGGAGAATTTAATTTTCACAAATTGTTGCTTAAATTTTTTTTCTTGAAAGGCGAAAATAAATGTTCCTATTCCGTTTGCTAGTAAATCGTAGTTAGAGAATCCCCATTTTTTAGAAAAACCATCAAAAGCTTCTATACCTATCATATAAGCAAAACTGTATATAGAGCTTTTTAAAAGGGGCTTTTGAATTTGATTAGATTCTAAAAGATTAAACATGAACTTATTTAAATGATAAGCAGTACAAACATGTCCTATTTTATCCATATAGTTCCATTCTTCTAAATCATTAAAAAAATGAAATGATGTAGATGGATATTCTTTATACCACAATTGATANAGTCCAGTGTAAGAAATAGCTGAGCTAGTAATTAAAGAACTATTAATTATTAGTTTTTTCTTTTTTAAACTATCTATTGAATTGGCATAATTTGTAAATGGAACANCAGATAAAATTAATATNGCAANAACAAAATTGTATGTATTCAGATGTTGTTTAATTAGTTTCAATTTCACTTTTTGTCCATATCAATCTTGCAAAGATAGAGTGTTGTACACCCCATTCATTAAAATCCTCCTTGTTCTGAAATCGCATTTTAATTTTTGAGTATTGTAAATGATATCCTAATGAAAGATTAATGTCATTTATTACTTTTAAAGTAAGAACTANTCCTGATCCGCCACCTATTCCCATTCCAGAAGGACTTGTGTTTTGGGTGTTACTTAAAGAATTAGAAAATACAGGTATATTATATTTTTGATTATTTAGAGATATGAAGTTNCTTTTAAATTTAGATTGATTGATTTGAAAAAATAATGGTATTCCTAGGTGAAATTCTTTTTCATCTACAACATTTGTAATAAAACCTAAATTTATAAAATTTCTACTTTCTTCNCCAGTCACACCAATTTCAATATTTTCTGGATTAACAGAGTTAGAACCACTACTTATTTGGTCAATNCTAAATAATCCAATTGCTTTGTAGTTCGTAAAGTTATAGTCTAAATAATATTTAATATTTTCATTTTGAATTCCTATATGAAGCCCAAACTCAACACCAGGTCTGTATTTCATTTCAATAGGTATATCTCCATTTCTAATTTCCCAATTGCTAATCCCAAATTCATCGTTAAGATACTTATTGGGACTACTAAAGGAACTGTTATTATTAAAAATAATATCCGAAATACTGGTATTAGCATATTTGTACCCATCATATATAACAGCACTATTGTTGTTAGCAATATAAGTTCCAAAATTAAAACCGTATACTACTTTACTTTTAGCATCAAAAAATTGACCAGAAATGCAAAAAGGAAATATCAAAAGGATTATTAAAAAACGCATCGTTTAGTAATTTACTAAAAGTTCAATTTTTTCTTCTAATTCTTTGATGGGAAGAAATTGCTCTTCTAGCTCACTAGCAAAAGGAACTGGAGTATCCAGACTCGCACATCTTAAAATAGGAGCATCTAATTGTTCAAAACAGTTTTCATTGATTAAAGCAGCTATTTCTCCGCCTATTCCACCTGTTAAACAATCTTCATGAAGAACTAAAACTTTATTGGTTTTAGCAACAGTTTTGAAAATAGCTTCTTTATCTAAAGGTAGAAGTGTTCTAAGATCAATTATTTCTGCTGAAACATTAGCTTTTTTTACAGCTTTTTTTGCCCAATGAACACCCATGCCATATGTTATAATACTAATGTCTGAACCTTTTTCTACTATTGCTGCTTTGCCAATAGGCGTAGTGTAATAATTTTCAGGAACATTTCCAGAAATGCTTCTGTATAAAGCTTTGTGTTCAAAAACCATTACCGGATTTGGATCTTCTATTGCAGCTAAAAGTAAACCTTTAGCATCCTCAGGGTTAGATGGATATACAATTTTTAATCCAGGGGTATGGAAAAACCATGCTTCGTTGCTTTGAGAGTGAAATGGTCCAGCTCCAACACCTGCTCCAGTTGGCATTCTAATAACAACATCTGCATTTTCACCCCATCTGTAATGAAGTTTTGCAAGGTTATTTACAATTTGATTAAAACCAACAGTAACAAAATCTGCAAACTGCATTTCCATTATGGCTTTTCTTCCCTTTATAGAAAGACCTAATGCAGCTCCAACTATTGCAGATTCACAAAGAGGAGTGTTTCTGACTCTTTCTTTGCCAAATTTCTCTACAAATCCTTCGGTAGCTTTAAAAACACCACCATACTCTGCAATATCCTGTCCCATTATAACTAAATCAGAATGGTTATCTAAACCTTGGTATAATCCCTGACTAATTGCATCAATAAACCTCAGTTCATTATATTTATTGTTTTCTGGGTATGATTTTGCATCGTGAGATTTATATACATCATTTAGCTCAGTATTTAAATTTGCAGTAATTCTTTCAGTAGCATCTGCTTTTTTCCAAGATTTATTNATTTCTTTTTTAATGTCTGCTTTGATTTTATCAATATCAGCAGTTTTAAGAATATTTTTCTTTATAAGTTCTTTTTCTAATTTTTCAATAGGATCCTTTTTTGCCCATTCTTCTTGTAAACCTTTGGGGTAATACTTAGTTCCAGATGCTTCTTCATGTCCTCTCATTCTGAAGGAAAGAGCTTCCACTAAATATGGTTCTTGTGTTTTTTTCTGAGCATTTTTAACATCGCTAATGCATTGATGTACTTTTTGCAAATCATTTCCATCCACCTGTTTTGTTTTCATTCCATATCCAATACCCTTATCAATAAACTGCTTACAATTAAACTGTTCTTTGGAAGGTGTAGATAATCCCCATTGATTATTTTCAACAACAAAAATTACAGGTAATTTCCATACGGATGCAACGTTAAGCGCTTCATGGAAATCTCCTTCACTTGCTCCTCCGTCTCCAGAAAATACAAGTACTGATTTTCCTGAGTTTTCTAATTTTTCAGCTAAAGCTATACCACATGCAATACCCAGTTGCGGACCAAGATGAGATATCATCCCAACAATTTTATGTGCAATACTTCCAAAATGAAAAGATCTGTCCCTACCTTTAGTAAATCCATCTATTTTACCTTGAAACTGACAAAATAATTGAAATAATTCAACATCTCTAGTTGTAAAAACTCCTAAGTTTCTGTGCATTGGAAGAATAAACTCTTCTTTTTCCATGGCCATTGCTGATCCAACAGAAATTGCTTCTTGACCTATTCCTGAAAACCATTTTGAAATTTTACCTTGTCTAAGTAAAATCAACATTTTCTCTTCTATTAATCTAGGAAGAATTAGTTTGTGATAGGCTTTTATTAATTCATCATTTTCCATAAAAAATGGTTATCGTTCTAAAATGCAAAAATCGNTTGTAAATGTATTAATATATTGTTTATTGGTTGATTTACCTTTTGAAATATTTGATAATTAACCCTAAAAAATTAATTTTATAAGATAAATTAGATGTTAATGATAAAATTGTTTAGAAATATATTTTTTCTTACAATCCCTTTCCTGTTTATTTCACTTTCTGCAAAAGCTACTCACATAGTTGGTGGTGACTTTAAGATTACAATGGTGAGTAATGGTACATCATCAAGTACTTATGATGTACAGCTTAGGTTATACAGAGATAATGTAAATGGTTTGGTTCAGTTACCAAATTCAGTAAATGTTGGAATTTATCAAGTTGGCACAAATAATTTTGTAACGAATAAAATATTGAATATTACAAATGGTAATGGTTCTATAGTACCATTAGGAGATCCATGTTATACACCAAACCCTAGTATTGTTCAAATTCAAGAAGGAATATATCAAAATACATCAAGTACGTTATCTCTTCCGAATTATTCATTTGGTTATTACATTCAATATGAAACTTGCTGTAGAAATGGTTTAATTGATAATTTAATGGCACCGACTAATGATGGAATTACTATAATGGCTATAATTCCAAACCCTGGCTTAGGACAAAATTCTTCTCCTGATTTTGGAGATTATCCTACTGATGCCTATTTCTGTGTGAATAACATTAAGAATTTTACTTGGCCTGTTACTGACCCAGATGGTGATTCATTGGTTTTTTCTCTTGTCGCCCCTCTTGATGAAGGACCTGCTTTTGGTACAGGGAATTCTTCACCTGGTTCAAACCCATATCCTTTTTATCCCAAATGTGTTTTTTCAGCAGTTTATAATGTTGCTAATATGATAGGAGGAAGCCCTGCTATGTCCATAAATCAAACTACTGGTGAAATTACCGCATCTCCAGCTATTCAAGGTTTTTTTGCATTTGCTGTAAGAGTGGAAGAATATAGAAATGGAGTAAAAATAGGTGAGGTTAGAAGAGATGCACAATACGCTTCTTTACCATGTATTATAAGTAACCCTCCTACTGTATCGGTAAACAATAGCCAAGGAAATACTCAAAATGACTCTATAGTTATTGATGTATATGTTAATGAAAACATCTGTTTTGATTTTGAATTAGGGGTNAATGATCCTAATGATTCACTATATATTTTACTTTCATCTAATGACATTGATTTAGCAGCAACATATGTTCAACCAGATGTGTTAAGTAATTCTTTATTCGGTTATTCAGATTGGGAAAATATTTCTGGTAATACAGTTTCATTTAATGCAAATCATATTACTTCAACTGGTCACGCAGGAAATTTAGGAAATGTTTACATGAGATATTGCTGGGTACCTCCTTGTGGAGGTGTTGATTCCGTCTATTTAGTATCTATGGATGCTTATTCTGTAGATTGTTCAGGTTATAATCAAAGATTGTCCAATATATACGTTCAAACAATCAATCCTGATCCTATTAATATAGATGTTCCAAATTCTATGACATTAACATATGATTCTTTAACTTGTTTAGATTTATATGCCATTGATAAAAACTTTTTGAGAGATTCATTATATGACGATACCCTTTTCCTTGAACCTACATCTTCTTATGGTTTTGACTTTTCAGGTTCATATGTTTTTCCAGAAACCCACTCCAATGGAAGATATTTTTATCTTGATTTCACCTATACTGATTCATCAGGGAATCTTATTCTCATAGATACATTATATATGGATAATCATTTTCATGCAAATAATACTTCTTCCGCAATTGGTGAAGTTGGTTTGCGTTTCTGTTGGACGGTTGGATGTGATAATGTGTTAGAAAAAGAGTTCGATATAGATTTTATGTCATTTTCAACAATTTGTGGTTCGGACACTACTTTTAGCTCTTCTCATTTTGAAGTTGATTTACAAACTTCCTCTTCTCAACCAATACCTAATATATTTTCTCCCAATGGAGATGATGTAAATGATTTTTTTCAATTAACTCCTCATGATAAGGATGATGAGTCCATTATATATAATGATCCTTGTTTTGATGAGATATCAGTAAAAATATATAACCGATGGGGAAAGAAAGTATATGAATCAAATGATCCATACTTTAAATGGGATGGAACTAAAAATGGAGATGGTTCATCTATATGTAATCCTGGTTTATTTTTGGTGATTATTGAAGGTTTTTATGGAAGTTCATATGATCCANTATCTTCTGAAATAATTCCATTTAAAATTAAAGATGAATACTGGATTCAATTATTTAGGGANTAGGACTAGTTTCTAAACTTTTTCTATAAATATTTTCATACATAGGAAGTATCTCTTTTATGTCAAATTTTTTTGCTCTTTTAACTGCATTTGAAATGAATTTTTGATGTGTGGATTTATCTGATAAAATATGTAAAGCATTTTTACTCATTTCTTCAACGTTCCCTACATCTGATAAAAAACCACTTTTGCCATTTTCTACTAATTCTGGAATACCACCATTATTTGTCGCAATTACTGGAACTCCACATGCTAATGCTTCTAATGCAGCTAAACCAAAGCTTTCACTTGAAGAAGGTAGAATGAATAAGTCGGAAATATTTAATACTTCTTTAGTAGACTTTAAATTTCCCAAAAAGTTAACATTTTCAGAAATACCAAGTTTTCTTGCTAGCCTTTCCATTTTTGATCTTTCAGGGCCATCACCTACAAGAATAAGTTTAGATGAAATATTTTCATTAATAATTTTAAATGTTTTGAGTACATCTTGAATTCTTTTAACTTTTCTAAAGTTGGAAATATGAGTGATTATTTTTTCATTGTTTTTAGCAATTCTTTTCCTGTATTTATCGTTGTTGGTTTGCTTATAATCATTAAGGCATATAAAGTTAGGAATAACCTCAATGTCTTTAGTAATATTGAATAGTTTAAGCGTGTCTTTTTTTAAGTTTTCAGAAACTGCCGTAACAATATTAGAATGGTTTATCGAAAAAGTAATAACGGGTTCAAATGAAGGATCTTTACCAACTAAAGTGATATCTGTTCCATGTAATGTTGTTATAAAAGGTATACTTATACCCTGATCACTTAAAATNTTTTGAGCCATATAGGCAGCTGAAGCATGTGGAATAGCATAGTGAACATGTAATAAGTCTAATTTTTCATATTTTACTACATCAACTAATTTACTTGTTAGAACTTGTTCATATGGAGTGTATTCAAAAAGTGGGTAATCAGAAGTGCTCACTTCGTGGTAGAAAATATTTTCTCTAAGCACATCTAATTTTACTGGTTGACTGTAAGTAATAAAGTGAACTTGGTGGTTTTTTCTTGAAAGTGCTTTTCCAAGTTCAGTAGCAACAATTCCGCTTCCTCCAAAAGTAGGATATAGTACTATACCAATTTTCATTTAATTTTTTACGTCAAATATAAGTTAAATGCCTTAGTTCTAATTTTCTATTTAATTATCTTAGCTTAATAAATGTTAATTAATCAATATGCGAAATTCTAAGCAAGATTTATCTTTTAATGATAATGAAGATCAAATGAAATTAAAAATTTCAAAATTAAATAAGCGTTTGCATGAAATTTACCTAGGAGGAGGAAAGAAAAAAATTGAAAAACATCATTCAAAGGGTAAATTAACAGCAAGAGAGAGAATAGATTTATTACTAGATCCAAAATCTGATCGTATTGAAATTGGTGCATTAGCTGGATATAAAATGTATGAGGATCATGGAGGTTGTCCCTCAGGTGGTGTAGTTGTAGTAATGGGTTATGTTAGTGATAGGTTATGTATAATAGTAGCAAATGATGCTACTGTTAAAGCTGGAGCATGGTTCCCTATTACGGGTAAAAAAAATCTGAGGGCACAAGAAATTGCTATGGAAAATAGAATTCCAATTATTTACTTAGTAGATAGTGCTGGAGTATACCTGCCTATGCAGGATGAAATTTTTCCTGACAAAGAACATTTTGGAAGAATTTTTAGGAATAATGCTCAATTGAGTGCTTTAGGAGTGACTCAAATTGCGGCTGTAATGGGGAGTTGTGTTGCTGGTGGAGCTTATCTGCCGATTATGAGTGATGAGTCTTTAATTGTAGATAAAACAGGGAGTATTTTCTTAGCTGGATCCTATCTAGTTAGAGCTGCAATTGGGGAAGTTATAGATAATGAGACTTTAGGTGGAGCAACTACCCACTGTGAGATAAGTGGTGTTATAGATTATAAATCTCCAGATGATAAGACTTGTATAAAAACCATAAGGGATATGATGGATAAAATTGGTGAGCCTTCAAAAATTGGGTTTAACAGAAAAACACCATTTCCTCCTATTGATCCTAATAATATTTATGGTACATTCCCAGTAACAAGAACCAAAAATTATAATGTNAAAGAAGTAATAAAATTTCTTGTTGATAAATCAGAATTTACAGAATATAAATCGGATTATGGGAAAACAATAATTTGTGCTTACGCAAGAATAGATGGTTGGTCAGTTGGAATCGTAGCTAATCAAAGAGAAGTTGTTAAGACTAAAAAAGGAGAAATGCAGTTTGGTGGGGTAATATATAGTGATAGTGCTGATAAGGCAGCTAGATTTATTATGAACTGTAATCAGAAAAAAATACCTTTAGTTTTTCTTCAAGATGTTAGCGGATTTATGGTGGGGAGTAGATCAGAGCATGGAGGGATTATAAAAGATGGTGCTAAAATGGTAAATGCTATGGCTAATTCAGTAGTTCCAAAATTCACAATAGTTACGGGTAATTCTTATGGAGCTGGAAATTATGCTATGTGTGGAAAAGCATATGATCCTAGATTGATTGTAGGTTGGCCAACAGCAGAGATTGCAGTAATGGGAGGTGCTCAAGCAGCCAAAGTTTTACTTCAAATAGAGATGGCTTCTTTAAANGCAAAAGGAGAAACAATTGACAAGAAAAAAGAAGATGAAATGTATAACTCTATAAAATCAAAGTACGATGAGCAAACATCTCCATATTATGCAGCTTCAAGAATGTGGATGGATGCTATTATAGACCCACTAGAAACTAGAAAGTGGATATCAATAGGTATAGAGGCCGCAAATCAAAACCCTGAAATAAAGGCTTATAAAACAGGAGTTATTCAAACTTAATTACCCCACTGAATTTCTTGAAGTTCATCATTTTCAAACCAAAATGTCAAATGTAGTTGGCTAAAGTGAAAAATGCTAGAGGTATAGTCCTCTTCTTGAAATACTTCNCTTTCATAGTCGCCAAANTTCAATAATTCTATTTTTTCGTAGAATTCAGATTTTTTAATTCCAATAAAATANTTGCCATCAATATGAAAATCATTTTCACTAACTGCAATACTTGATAATTCCCAATTATTCTCTTCATCAAAAGAAGCAGATAATCCATAACTATCATAGTGAAGAATTCTTGATTTGAACTTTTCATTATCATCTTCGATTATTTCATCTTCGTCAGGTTCTCCAAATGAATTTTTAAATTGATCAATAGAGGAATTGAATTTAACATCTCCAATACCTATTTTAGGTTTAATTTTATAATGATGCATTGTTATAACTTATTCTAGTAATCTTCTTAATATTTTACCCACATTAGATTTGGGTAATTCATCTCTAAAGCTAATGTTTTTAGGAACTTTATAGTTGGTTAATTTTGTTCTACAGAATTCAATTATTTCATCTTCTGTGAGACTATCGTCTTTTTTTACAATAAAAGCTCTTACAAATTCNGATCCATCTTCATTTTTTTCTCCTCTAACACCAACTTCAAGTACTTTTGGATTTTCAGCAATTGCTTTTTCTACATCATTTGGGTATACGTTGAAGCCAGAAACTAATATCATTTCTTTTTTTCTATCTACTATTTTAAAAAAACCATCTTCATCCATAGTTCCAATATCTCCAGTTAAAAAATAATTGCCATGCATACAGTTAGCTGTTTCTTCTGGTCTATTCCAATAACCTTTCATCACTTGAGGACCTTTTATACCAATTTCACCAGGTTCACCGACCTTAACTTCTTTTTTATTGTCATCGAATATTTTTATATCAGTACCAGGAAGAGGAAGACCAATTGAGCCTCTTTTATGATTGCCGTCATATGGATTTATTGTAGCAGCAGGGCTAGTTTCAGACAAACCATAAGCTTCTAACAATGCACATCCAGTTAGTTTTTCCCACTGATCTGCAACAATATCTTGAACAGCCATTCCACCGCCTAAGGAAAGCTTAAGATTAGAGAAATCTAAATTTTTAAAAACTTCTTGATTCATTAATCCTATAAATAAAGTGTTTACACCAGTAATAGCTGTGAATGGATTCTTTTTAAGATCTGCACAAAATTTAGGCATATCTCTAGGGTTAGTTATAAGTATATTTTTTGCTCCATATCTAAAAAAAGTAAAACAATTTGCCGTTAAAGCAAAAATATGATAGAGTGGGAGAGCAGTTATAATAGTTTCTTCGCCTTCTTTTATGTTACTACCTATCCATGCTTCTACTTGGGATACATTTGCACAAATATTACCATGTGTTAGCTCGGCACCTTTAGAAACTCCAGTAGTTCCCCCAGTGTATTGTAAAAATGCAGTATCATCATTTGAAAGTTTAACTTCATTTCCTTTATTACCAATAGAACTTTTTAATACATCTTTGAATTTTATTGCTGAAGGAAGATGATATTTAGGAACCATTTTTTTAACATTTCTAACAACAAAATTTACTATACTACCTTTTAGGCCACCAAGCATATCCCCAATAGTTGTAGTGATAACAGTTTCTATTGGTGTTTTATCTAGAATCTTATCAAGATTATAAGCAAAATTTTCTAAAATAATAATAGCTTTTGCTCCTGAGTCAGTATATTGATGGAGCATTTCATCAGCAGTATATAATGGATTGGTGTTTACTATAACAAGTCCTGCCCTTAAACAAGCGAAAATNGCGATAGGATACTGTAATAGATTTGGCATTTGAAGCGCAATTTTATCNCCTTTCTTAAGGTTAGTTTTATTTTGAAAAAACCATACTAAAGCATCTACATTTTTAGAAACATCATTATAGGATATTTCTACATCCATATTTTTATATGCAGTTTGTGCGCCAAATTTTTTGACTGATTCATCAAAAATTTCTAATATGTTTTTGTAATTTATTTCTGTTGATTCTGGTACAAAATCAGGGTAGCTTTTAATCCATGGTAAATTGCTCATAAATGACATTTTTTAGATTGTGTAAAGTGGTATAAGGTTCTTAAATAAAGATATCTCTTACATATAATAAAAGTAATAGATAAAGCTTATAAATTCAAATAAAAGACATATAAAATATGAGTCAATTATTATCTTATGTTAAATTTATTCAATTTATTATTCTTAAATTAGAAGACTATAACTAATTTATATATTTTGAGTATAATAATTCATGTTTAAAAAATTTCTAGTTTTAAATAGAGTAGTATTTAACCTTGGCTTTAGTTTTTTTTTAACATCTATTATTGCTTTACAAACATTATATTCTCAAGATCCAATATTTACTCAATTCTATTCTAACCCAGTTTATTTAAATCCATCTTTTTCTGGAAGTAATAAATGCCCTAGAGTAGTTTCTAATTATAGGAATCAATGGCCTGGTTTTTCTGGTAATTTTATTACCACTGCTGTTACATATGATCAAGGAGTGGATGTTTTAGGTGGTGGTTTTGGCTTGATTTTTTTAAGTGATCAAATCTCTAAAACATTAAAATCTAACGAAGTAAGTTTATCTTATGCCTATCATCAACATGTATCTAGAACTTTTACTATTAATTATGGCATGCAGGGTACATTTATTCAAAANTCTATAGATGTAAGTAATTTGACTTTTAGCGATATGATCCACCCAAGAAGAGGATTCGTTTTTTCGACAAGGGATCTTGTTTCTGCGGAACCTGTTAATATATTTGATGTTTCTGTTGGAATTGTGGGGTATTCCGATAAGTTTTATCTTGGATTTGCNGCACATCATTTATCCGAACCTAGATTATCTTTGTTAACTCAATCTTCTCCTNTTGCTAAAAATGCAATTTTGTATCGAAGATATACAGTTCATGCNGGAACAGAAATTTTATTAGGATCTACTTCTCTTTATACTCCTACAAAGAGCAAAGAAACATTATCTCCTAGTGTTATTTATTCTAAACAAGGAGAATTCCAACAGTTAAATTTAGGTTTGTATTATAAAAAAGGAATATATGTAATTGGNGGATGGTTTAGATGTCACCCTGACTTTTCTAATTTTAGTGGAGATTCGTTTATAGTTACTTTAGGATTAGAATCTAATATTATAAGGGTTGGTTATAGTTATGATATAACTACATCACAATTGTCTGTTTATTCAGGCGGTTCTCATGAAATTTCTTTAGCTATGAAATTGTATTGCAAGCCTAAGAAAAAAGTATTAAGAGCAATGTCTTGTCCTTCGTTTTAGATTGTAATAATCTCACCATCATTCATAGTGATTTTTCTGTCTGCTAAATCAGCTAATTTATTATTATGAGTTACAATAATAAATGTTTGGTTATTCTTTTCTCTTAATTTGAAAAATAGTTCATGAAGTTCATTAGCAGTTTTTGTGTCTAAGTTTCCACTTGGTTCATCTGCTAAAATTATTTTAGGATCATTAATTAATGATCTTGCTACACTTACTCTTTGTTGTTCACCTCCAGAAAGCTCAGATGGTTTGTGATTTTCCCTACCAGAAATTTCTAATAAATCCAATAAATACCTTGCTTTTTCTATAGCTATTTTGTGAGGCTTTTTACCAATTAGTGCAGGCATACAAATATTTTCCAGAGCTGTAAATTCAGGTAGTAAATGATGAAATTGAAATACAAAACCTATATGTTTATTTCTGAAATTAGATAATTCGTTCTTTTTCAGNTTAAAAACATTTTGTTTGTCATAAAAAACATCTCCATCGGTTGGGTTTTCTAAAGTTCCTATTATTTGTAGAAGAGTAGTTTTACCTGCTCCACTTTTTCCAACNATAGAAGCTATTTCTCCTTGTTTAAAAGAAACATTTATTCCTTTAAGAATTTTTATATCATCATAAGATTTTCTTAAGTTTTTAATTTCAATCATATGCTTCAAAAGTAATTACTTTATTAATAAAACNTCTAAAAAGCGNTTTTTTTATAATAAGTTTAAAATTATTTTGTTCTAANATATAGGTGGTTAATTCAATTTTTTACATTTACTGAAAATTTAATATAAATAATATGAATCTTCACGAATATCAGGGTAAATCAATTTTAAAAAGTTATGGAGTAGCTATACAAGAAGGAAAAGTAGCTCATAATATGTCTGAAGCTCTAGAAGCTGCTAAGCAACTTCAAAGTGAGACNGGAACAGAGTGGTTTGTTGTAAAGGCTCAAATACACGCTGGAGGTAGAGGNAAAGGTACAGTAACTGAAACTGGTTCGAATGGAGTTGTAATTGCTAAAGGTTTGAATGAAGTTGAAGATAAAGTAAATGGAATTCTTGGTGGACATTTAGTTACTGCTCAAACATCTGNAAAAGGAAAAAAAGTTAATAAAGTTTTAATTGCTGAAGATGCTTATGCTCCAGATTTTGATAAAACTAGTGAATTTTATATGTCTGTTCTTTTAAATCGTGAAACTGGCAGAAATATTATTATGTATTCTACTGAAGGAGGAATGAATATTGAAGANGTTGCTGAAAAAACTCCACATCTTATTCATAAAGAAGAAATTGATCCTAAGGTGGGAATAACAGGTTTTCAGTGTAGAAAAGTTGCATTTAACTTAGGTCTAAGCGGAAAAGCCTTTAAGGAAATGGTTAAATTTGTTCGTTCTTTATATTCAGCTTATGAAGGATGTGATGCTTCTTTGTTTGAAATCAATCCAGTTCTTAGAACATGCGATGATCGAATATTAGCAGTAGACTCTAAAGTTTCATTAGATAATAATGCACTTTTTAGACATAAAGATTATGCTGAATTAAGAGATTTNTCTGAAGAAGATCCTGTAGATGTNGAAGCGGNTGAAGCTGGNNTAAATTTTGTTAATTTAGATGGTAACGTTGGTTGTATGGTTAATGGAGCAGGATTAGCAATGGCTACAATGGATATCATTAAGCAAAGTGGAGGAGAGCCTGCTAATTTCTTAGATGTTGGAGGAACAGCGGATGCTGATAGAGTAGAGAAAGCGTTTAATATTATNCTTAAAGATGANAAAGTAAAAGGAATTTTAGTCAATATTTTTGGAGGAATTGTNAGATGTGATAGGGTTGCTAATGGAGTAGTTCAAGCATATAAAAGTATTGGTAATATTCCTGTTCCAATTATAGTTAGATTACAAGGTACCAATGCAATTGAAGCAAAATCAATTATTGATAATTCTGGATTAAATGTGCATTCTGCAATAACTTTAAAAGAGGCTGCTGATAAAGTAAAAGAAGTAATTAATTAATATTCATAAATAGTAATTGCACTTCTAAGTTTTGGTTCAATCCATGTGCTTTTAGGAGGCATGGTTTCTGATTGATCTGCAATTTTTATTATTTCTTCAATATCATGAGGATATAANCANATTGCAATNCTATTAGGNGTTTTATTTACTTTATTAGTGATGTTTTTTATTGGTAATTCACCACTTATAAACTCTACTCTTTTGTCTTTTCTAAGGTCTTTAATCTTTAAAATTGGCTCTAATATTATATCAGAAACAATTTGACTATTTAGTTGTTCTTTATAGTTTAAATTTTTTAAAATATTTTCCTTTATTTCAAGTAGATACCAGATTTTTTCAATATATAAACTGAACTCTTTTTTGTTCTCTGGGTTTCTATATTTATTTCCAACCTTTTTAATGTTAAAGCAATCTTCTAGTTGTTTTAAAAAAGAGGTTGAATTAAGGGGTGAAATGTCGTTTATGAATCTATTAAATTCAAATATTTTTAAGTCTTTTTTGTCTATGAAAAGTGAAAGGAAATAACTACTTAGATGATTATTTTGATTATCATTATTATAAAGTAAAGAAGACGCAGCTCTATGGTGTCCATCAGCTATATATATATCATTAATTCCCTTAAATTCTTCACATAACTCATTAACAATAGCTTTATCCTTAATTACCCACAGTTCGTGGGTTTTTTGATCTGTTGTAGTGAATTCATATTCAGGTCTTTCACTTAATACTTGATTGTTTAATTCTTTAATCCTATTTGATATACTGTATGTTAAAAGAACTGGCTCTGCATGAAAATTACAAATATCAAGATATTTTTTGAATAGATTTTCTCTGCTAATTATGGTGTTTTCATGTTTTTTTATTTTGTTATCCTTGTAATCATCAACAGCTGCTCCAGCTATTATTCCAGTATATACACCATGAAGGGATTTCTGCCTATATAAGTAGAGGCAAGGAGAATTGTCTTGAACGAAAAAATTATTTTCTTTAAAGTTTTTATATTCCTTAGATACAGCATTAAACCTTTCAATACTATTAGGTTTAGTCTTATCTCCTTTTTTAAATTCTGGATTAATAACATGAAGAAAAGAGAACGGATTGCTATCTAATTTTGCTTTGAGTAAACTTTTCTTATAAGTATAATAAGGTCGTGAAGAAATAAGATGTGCTTTATCTCTTACTGGTCTAACTGCCTTAAAAGGAATTATTTTTGCCATTTAGGGCAATTTACCAAAAATTATTGGTTGTAAAAAGCGATAATCTTATCAGCAAGCTCTAATCCAATTCTATCTTGAGCTTCATTTGTTGCAGCTCCAATATGTGGAGTTAATGATATTTTATTATTAGATAATAAATCTTCCCTTGGCTTAGGTTCACCAACAAATACATCTAATGCTGCAGCAGCAACTTTCTCATTATTAATAGCTGAAATTAAATCATCTTCATTTATAACACCCCCTCTAGCAGCATTTACTATTCTAACACCATTTTTCATTTTATTAAATTCATTTGTTGCTAAAACCGCTTTACCATCTTTAGGCATTGGAACATGTAAGGAAATAAAATCTGAATTTTCTAATAATTCATCAAAACTGTTTGTTTTGATGTTGAGATTTAGATTTTGATCAGCAATATCAATATTTAGGTTAACATTTTCTATAAATGGATCAAAAGCTATAATTTTCATTCCAGCTCCTATGGCATATTTTGCAGTAAATTGACCAATTCTACCAAATCCTATGATCCCTAATGTTTTGCCTCTTAATTCTACACCCTTAGCATATTTCTTTTTAAGTACTTTGAAGTTTTCATGACCATTTCCTGGCATTTCACGATTTGAATCATATACAAATCTGGATATATTAAAAAGGTGAGCCATTACTAACTCTGCAACTGATTGGGATGATGCAGCTGGAGTATTAATTACATGTATACCTTTACTTTTAGCATATTCAACATCAATGTTATCCATTCCAACTCCACCTCTTCCTATAATTTTAATTGAAGAGCATTGATCAATAATGTCTTTTCTTACTTGTGTAGCACTTCTTACAAGAATTACTTCAATATTTTCATTATTTATATATTCTATTAAATCACTTTGTTCTACTTTATCAGTAATAACATTGAATCCATTTTTTTCAAGTTGATTTATTCCCGATTTGGAAATACCATCATTAGCTAATACTTTCATTTTATAATTATTTATTTTCTAATTTTTTCATTACATCTACTAATACTTGAACACTTTCTATTGGTAGCGCATTGTACATTGAAGCTCTATATCCGCCAACCGATCTATGACCTTTAAGTCCACTTATATTAGCATCAACTAACATATTGTCAAAAGTTTCTTTAAGTGTTTCATCTTTAAGAGTAAAAGTTACATTCATATTACTTCTGTCTTCTATGTTAGCGGTTCCTTCAAATAAGTTGTTTCTATCAATTTCACTATATAAAAGATCAGCTTTTTCTTGATTTTTTCTTTCAATATTTACAATTCCTCCGTTGTTTTTAAGCCATCTAAGAGTAAGCATTGAAGTATATACTGCAAAAACTGGTGGTGTGTTAAACATAGAATCTTTATCCGCATGTGTTTTTAGGTTTAACATAGTTGGAATTGGAACAGAACTTTTTCCTAAAATTTCTTTTTTGAAAATATATAGAGTAGTTCCTGCTGGGCCCATATTTTTTTGAGCTCCAGCATAAATAAGATCAAAATCAGCAACATTAATTTTTCTAGAAAAAATGTCTGATGACATGTCACAAACTAAAGGTAAATCTGTTTTAGGAAAATCTTTAATTTGAGTTCCAAAAATTGTGTTATTTGAAGTCACGTGGAAATAATCAATATTATTACCAAGTTCATAATTTTTAGGGATATAATTAAAGTTATTATCCTCTGAGGATGCAATTGTAACAGATTCTCCCATAAAAGAAGCTTCTTTAGCTGCTTTTTTAGCCCATGAACCAGTAACTAAATAACCGCCTGTTTTATTTACACCCATTAAGTTATATGCTGCGGTAAGAAATCCTAAACTGGCTCCACCTTGAAGAAATAGTACATCATAATCTTCAGGGACTTCTAAAAGTTCTTTTACCAAACTTCTAGCTTCTTCCATCACATCAACAAAATCTTTACTTCTATGTGAAATTTCTATTAATGATAAGTTTAAATTATTGAAATTTAATATGCTGTCAGCAGCTTCCTTAAATACTTCATTTGGAAGTATACATGGACCTGCGCTATAATTGTGAACCTTTGCCATTTTTTAATTTTTGGACAAAAGTGTGAAAATATATCATTGCTAGGTAAGTTTTTCTATTATAATTTTATGAACAATTAATTAATAATCTTCTATCATAATTTATAAATTTGCTAGCAACTATTAAATTTTTATTCGTTATCATACATTATGAAATCTAAATTAGTATTTATTGTCCTATTTTATTTTATTCTGAACTTTCAATTCAATGCTCAATCAAATAACAATTCAATTGAGTTGATTAAACCATATAAAATTGAAATTAATGATGATGATAGTTTGAAGCTTTTAAAAACTCAAATTAATGGATCTATCAGGAAAATTGAGCTAGCTAAAGCTGAAATTTATAATCAAGATTCAGCAAGGTATTATGCTTATGAAGAGAAAATGTATAAAAAGATTCTATTGCTAATTGAAAAAAAAGAAATTTATGAAAGCAAACAGTGATAGAATAAAACATTTAATATTAATATTTTGTTTTCTATTAACATTTTTAGATATCCTTTGTCAAGGAACAGACTGTAATAATGCTGACCCTTTTTGTACAACTACCGTTTCTACATTTCCTGCAGGAGTTAATCAACCAGATGCAACTAACACTGCTCCTGGAAATAATTATGACTGTTTGTCTTCAGCTCCAAATCCTGCTTGGTATTATTTAGANATNGATCAGTCAGGTAATTTGACTATCAATATTTCAAATAATGCTGCTGGTGGTCCTGCTGATATTGATTTTGCAATTTGGGGGCCATTTGCGGATATTAATAGTGCAATAGCAAATTGTGGTTCACTTCCTATGCCAGTTGATTGCAGTTATTCACCAACGGCTTATCCTGAACAAGCGAATATCCCTAATGCTGTTTCTGGTCAGGTTTATATTATGATTGTAACAAATTATGATAATGTTCCATGTGATATATCTTTAACTAATGCAGGAACTTCAACAACTGATTGTAATATTGTTAATCCGTGTGAAATAACTTCTTTAAGTACTAATTTATCCAATTGTTCTGGAACTTTCTTTGATATAACAGGAAATATTGCTTTTACTAATTCTCCTACATCAGGGCAGTTGATTATAAAAAACTGTTCAGGAGATTCATCTGTTTATAATGCACCATTTACAAGTCCATTAAGTTACAGTATTAGTAATATTGATGGAGATGGTACTGCTAATTGTAGTGTGTCAGCATACTTTAGTGATGATTCAGCATGCGTTTTTACATCCTCTACCTTTACTGAACCTACGTGCGTAGTGAATTGTGCTATTCAATCTTTAAGTACTTTAACTTCTGCCTGTGATCCTGTTTTATTAACTTTTAATTTGTCTGGAGATGTCGCTTTTACTAACCCACCAGCCACTGGTCAATTAGTTGTTAAAAATTGTTCAGGAGATTCCTCTATTTATAATGCACCATTTACTAGTCCATTAAGTTATAGTATTAATGATATTGCAGGAGATGGGACTGCTAATTGTAATGTTATTGCATATTTTAGTGATGATACAGTTTGTAATTTCACTTCTTCTTCATATACAGAACCAACATGTACTCCGACATGCGTTATTCAATCTGTAACTAATATAGCTTCGGGATGTGATTCTGTTAATCTAACATTTGATTTAAATGGAGATATTACTTTTGCTAATCCTCCTTCAACGGGTCAGCTAATTGTTAAAAATTGTTCAGGAGATTCATCTGTTTATAATGCGCCATTTACCAGTCCACTAAGTTATAGTATTGATGATATTTCTGGAGATGGAACTATCAATTGTACAGTTTCAGTATATTTTAGTGATGATGTTGGATGTAATTTCACGTCCTCTATTTATACTGAACCAACATGTGTAGTAAATTGTGCTATACAATCAATTAGTACTTCATTGTCAAGTTGTGATACTGTTAATTTAACATTTGATTTATCAGGAGATATTATCTTTATAAACCCTCCTTCAACAGGTCAATTAATTGTTAAGAATTGTTCAGGAGATTCATCCATTTATAATGCACCATTTACTAGTCCGTTAAGTTATAACATCAATGATATTGTTGGAGATGGAACAATTAATTGTAGTGTTAATGCATATTTTAGTGATGATGCTAGTTGTAATTTCACTTCATCCATTTATACAGAACCGGTATGTTTATTAAATTGTAATATTACATCAATTGATATAAATTTAGACTCTTGTAATAATTCTAATGGTTTAAATTACAGCGGGACTGTAACATTTATTAATCCTCCATTAACTGGCGAACTTATTATAAGTGATTGTCATGGTGTTCAACAAGTTTTTAATCCTCCATTTGTATCTCCATTAAGTTATCAATTAATAAATGTCCCATCTGATGATCAATTATGTAGTTTAACAGCATATTTTACTGACGATGCCTCTTGTTTATTAACGGAAGATTATACTAATTATAATTTACCTAATACTACATTCTCTTGGAATCCCGTAAACCCAGATATATTTAATACTAATGTCACTTTTTCTAATAGTTCTATTGATGCTAATTCATACAATTGGGAAGTAGATGTTGATGGTTCTATTTTTACATTTGATTCAGAAAATTTTAATTATACTTTTCCAGATTTAACCACTGGAAATTATCCTATTTGTTTGACCATTACTAGAGATTTAGGTTGTGAAAGTACAGTGTGTGATACTCTAGAAATTGATAATCCTTTATTGTTGTATGTTCCAACAGCGTTTAAACCTAATGGTGTTAATAATGAGTTTTTGCCTGTTATTTCAGGAGTTGATTCAGAAATTGGAAAATATTTATTACAAATTTTCAATCGTCATGGACAGATAATTTTTGAGTCTAAAAAAATTAATGAAGGTTGGAATGGCACCTTCAATGGAAATGGTAAGTTTTGTCCAACCGGAGTATATGTTTGGAAGATTCAAGTAAAGGATGAAATATTTAATTTAGATTATGAGTATCTAGGTAACCTTACCTTGATTAGATAATATTATTTGTTATTTGGGTCATTAAATGGTTTTCTAATAGATTTTACAGCCTTTGCATTAAAGTCTGTTTGAAAATTCCATTGATTATTTTCCCATTTAAATGCATCAAAACTTAAGTCAGTAACATACCAGTCAGGAAAGTCTTTAAGATTCGGAGAAGTAGGAGATAGGTGGTCAAAAACAATATATTCTGTTTTTTTTATATGATGATGTTTTAGTGACATGTATGAGTCTTTATTATATTGAAATATGACTCTTTTTTTACTTTTATTATCAGGGTAATTAAAAATGGAATTGCCTAATTGAATCCTATCTTTTTTATTAAAAGTAAGGCATTCAATTACTTTTTTATTAGAAAACATATCATTCCCATCCCATCCTAATAATGTGTATACTGTTTTATTGTTTTTGTTAACTGGGATTATGTCAAAATACAAAGCACCAAACCAATTATTTGCTCCTAGTGTTGTAAATTCAATATTTGGAATAGTGTTTTTATAATCATTGAGTATAATTATTTTTTTATCCTTTAATAATATCCAACATTCATAATGCTGTTTTTGATTGTTAAGCTCAATATTCCAATTAAATAATCTAAAATATCCATCGGGAGAAGTTATGGTGCTCATGAATTTTGATAGGCTGTCAAATGGATATTCAAAAGCATCATCTCTTTCAATTGTTTTTTTTAATAGAGCTTTAAAGGTTTCATTCTGAACNATAGATTTAGAATAATTTTTTTCAACCTGAACAAGCTCAAGTTGTTGGATTAAATTTTCTTCTAAATCACTAATAGATTGGCAAAGACCCAAAAATGGGCTTAAGAAAAAAAATATTTTAAAAAACCACTTCATTTTAAATTTTANATCAAAAAACAGACCAATTAATTTTAAGTTAATACAAATGATACATTCTTTAAAATTTTAATTGTAATTAAAGAATGGTTTATACTTTTGTGCTAATATAAGTGGGATTATGGAATTTATTAAAAACACAGATCAAAAAGCAGCAATTATTTATTTAGGTAAGGTGTTGAAAAATATTGTTCAGAATGAAAAATGGCCAGGTTATAATTGTGGGATTGAAAAAGAAGAGTTTTTAAACTTTAAGGAAAGCATTAAAAAAGCNGAAATAAATAACCCATGGTTTACATCAAACATGGTTGAAGTTTGCTTAACTAATTGGGTTGAAAATTTGAATGAATCTGTTGTTAATCAATGGTTAAATAACTATAAAGATTTAAATAAAATAAATTCAAAAACTATTTTAATAATTTGTGCTGGTAATTTACCTCTTGTTGGTTGGCATGACATTTTATGTTGTATTCTTTTAGGACATAATATACAGGTAAAACTATCTTCCAATGATGAAATATTAATTCCTGCTATTTTACATTTAATTTCTTTGTTTTACCCTTCTATTAATGAGCAAGTAAAAATCATTAAGAATAAGCCGACTAATTTTGATTATGTTATTGCTACTGGTAGTGATAATAGTAATAGGTATTTTGAATATTATTTTGGACATGTTCCTAGCTTGTTTAGAAAAAATAGAACTTCTATTGCTGTTTTGGATGATAGTGTTTCTGAAGATGAATTATTAAAATTATCTGATGATATATTTAATTATTATGGTCTAGGATGTAGGTCTGTAACTAAACTTTATTTACCATTTAATTTTGATTTAGACCGTCTTTTTAATGCTTTTTATAAGCATAAGGAATTAATAAATCATAATAAGTACATGAACAATTATGACTATAATAGGTCTATATTTTTGTTGCAAAAAATTACTTTTTTAGAAAACGGATTTTTAATTTTAAAAGAGGATGAAAATTTATTTTCACCTGTTAGTGTTGTTCATTATGAGTTTTATAAAGATTTAAACCAGCTTAATAGTACTTTGAAGCATCAAACTGAAAAGATTCAATGTAGAGTTGGGACTGGAGGAATTCCATTTGGCACAGCACAGCAACCAAAAATTTGGGATTATGCTGATGGTGTAGATACAATAGATTTTTTAACAAAAATTTAATTCTATTATTTTAATTTTTTTTATTTTTATGTAAATCAAATCTTTTACTATGATAACAAAAGAAATTCAAGATAGTATTTCACCAGAAAGAGCAATAGAAATGCTAAAAGAAGGGAATCAAAGATTTTTAGAAAGAAATGAACTAGAAACAGATTTACATATACAAGTTAACGAGACAAGTGGTGGGCAATTTCCATACGCTGTAGTTCTTAGTTGTATTGACTCTAGAGTNCCAGTAGAACTAGTTTTTGACCAAGGTATAGGAGATATTTTTAGCGCAAGAGTTGCTGGAAATATTATAAATGAAGATATTTTAGGGTCTATAGAGTATGCTTGTGGTGTTGCTGGATCAAAGGCTATTTTAGTTTTAGGGCATACTAAGTGTGGTGCTGTAACATCTGCCTGTAAAGGAGTGGAGTTAGGTAATATCACTGCTTTANTAAGTAAAGTTAAACCAGCTATTGCAGAGATTCAAGAAAGAGATGGTGACATAAATGTAGAAGAAGTTACTAAAGCAAATGTGCAGCAATCGATAAAAGAAATTAGAGAAAATAGTACAATATTAGCTGATTTAGAAAATGAAGGGAAGATTAAAATAGTCGGTGCTGTTTATCATGTTGAGGACGGACGAGTCTCATACTTATAGTAATTCTGCCATTTCAATGATTGAAACAAATAGCTTTTTTAAAAACAGAAAATAATATATTGATTACACTATTGTTTCTTGAACTAAGGTTCTTGACAACATCAAAAGTTAGATTTATTCTAAATAAACAAGAATATTGCTATTTTTAAAATCTACTCTAATGTGTTCTTGAATAGTAGTAGATAATGTTAACCCCACCCAATCAGCTTTTATAGGAAATAATCTATGTCTTCTATCTACAAGAACTATAGTATTCATTTTTTTTATCCCAAGATTTATAACATAAGCAGCTGCGTGCATAAGGGTTCTACCTGAATTTAGAACATCATCGATTAAAATAACTTTTTTGTTTTTACAAGAAAGATTTGGTTTTATCTCTATGGAGTTTTTTAAAGGATTGTTTT
>PBJU01000006.1 GCA_002721285.1 Crocinitomicaceae bacterium | reverse complement strand
CATATTGCTCTTTATAATACTGACATAATTTAAGCCCTGCTATCTTGGCAATTGCATATGGCTCATTACTTGGCTCTAAATAGCCAGATAATAAATAATCTTCTTTTATAGGTTGTTCAGACATTTTTGGATAAATACAAGATGATCCTAAAAAAAGAAGTTTTTTAACTCCAGAATTATATGATGAATTAATAACATTGTTTTGAATCATTAAATTATCATAAATAAAATCAGCTTTATAAGTACTATTTGCTAATATACCACCAACTTTAGCTGCTGATAAAAAAACATATTCTGGACTTTGGTTTTCAAAAAAATGTTGGACAGATTGTTGATTTCTTAAATCAAGTTCTTTTGAGCTTTTAAAAATTAGATTATTATAGCCTTTATTTATGAGTTCTCTACATATTGCTGAACCTACCATACCGTTATGACCTGCAACATATATTTTAGCGCTTAATTTCATAATTATTCTTTTTGATTTAATGTGTTAAAACCACCTTCTTTCAAATGAATATCTTTACTAAATAATTCTAAATCGGCCTTAACCATTTCTCTTACCAATTCATTCAAATCATATTTAAGTTTCCAACCCAATTCTTTTTTAGCTCTTGATGCATCTCCAATCAATAAATCTACTTCTGTTGGTCTATAATAATTTGAATCTATTGCTACTAGCATATCCCCAGTTTTAGCATTCACACCAATTTCATCTTCTCCTTTACCTTTCCATTCAATGGTTATCCCAGCTTCCTTAAATGACATGGTGCAAAAATCTCTAACAGTTGTTGTTATCCCAGTTGCAAGCACATAATCATCTGGCTTATCCTGTTGCAACATTCGCCACATACCTTCTACATAATCTTTTGCATGTCCCCAATCTCTCTTAGCATTTAAATTACCTATATATATTTTTTCTTGAAGACCCAATTTAATTTTAGCTACTGCCCTTGTTATTTTTCTAGTAACAAAAGTTTCTCCTCTTAGTGGACTTTCATGATTGAATAAAATACCATTACACGCATACATATTATATGCTTCTCTGTAGTTNTTCACAATCCAAAAAGCNTATAATTTAGCNACGCCATATGGACTNCTNGGNTAAAAAGGNGTNNTNTCNNTNTGNGGGANTTCTTGAGCTTTACCATANAANTCAGANGTNGANGCTTGATAAAACNTAACNTTTTCTGAAAGNCCTAAAATNCTGATAGCTTCTAANAANCNTAAAGTNCCAANNGCNTCNGAATTNGCNGTATATTCAGGNATTTCNAAAGATACCTTAACATGNGATTGNGCTCCTAAATTNTANATTTCATCNGGCTGNACNTCTTGTATNATTCTNATCAGATTTGTAGAATCTGTAAGATCTCCATAGTGAAGAAAGAAATCTACTTTATCATTNTGTTTATCAACATATAAATGATCTATTCTTTCTGTATTAAATGAAGAAGCTCTTCTTTTNACTCCATGTACTTCATAATTTTTTGACAATAGAAGCTCTGCTAGNTAAGCTCCATCTTGACCTGTCACACCNGTTATTAATGCTTTTTTCTTCATTTTATCATTTANCNATAAACCAATTATTNNTTAANTTAATTCTTGATTNTANNCCATAGNTNTTTTNGTTTTNAANTCNATTAAATTTTTACCTGCNNAATTCANAATTGNATGACCAGCAGCAGTATCCCANTCCATTGTAGGAGCAAATCTAGGNTATATGTCTGCTTTTCCTTCTGCNACCAAACAAATTTTTAAAGAACTTCCCATTGAAACAATCTCAATTTCACCATGTTTCTTTTTTAAACTATCA
Source organism: Crocinitomicaceae bacterium (assembly GCA_002721285.1). The sequence continues at coordinate 22,382 of PBJU01000006.1, read as the reverse complement.
ANATANTCTGANGTTTCTNTAGAANGGTGTGATCTGCTTCCAACAACAACCAAATGATNNCTNNCATCANAAATTGGCAATTTTTGAATTANTCCATNAACTTTTTTAAATGCTCCANCAGANGAACCGTAATAAAGCCATTTTTTTNCNGGAACATAAATAANTCCAATANNNGGTNTNCNATTTTCTACNAANGCAATATTNACNGTAAACTCACCATTTCTTTTNACAAATTCTTTAGTACCATCTAATGGATCTACAATCCAAAGTTTATCCCANTTTTTTCTTATNNAATAATCTTCATGCTTACCTTCTTCACTTAAAATAGGAATCCCTGTTTTTTGTAATACTTTTTCAATAATCNNATTNGCNTTTTGATCTGCNATAGTTAAAGGGCTATTATCCTGCTTTNNTAAAACTNCAAATTCTTNNGNATAAANCTTCATGATTTCTTCNCCNNCTAATAAAGCNGCATCAATAGCAATTTGAAGTAATTCTGCTTCTTTTANTTTNTCTATCATNTATTTNAAAATTAATATCCCTTTACAGAANTCAAATTCTTTTCNATTGGATGCCAGGTTGTTTTAGTCTCCATAAAATTTGTNATTATNTATGGGTTTTCAACTTTATTATCCATCCAATTATTACTATCGGNCAATATTATCCTTTTTAAATTATCAGCTGCATCTAATTTTATTGCTTTTTCATATTTTTTTTCATTATCATTTAAATATATAGCATTAACATCCATATGCTTGGATAAATGAGGAATCAATTCCTTTTTTTTACCTGTTAAAATATTAACGCTTCCATTTGGTACATCTGAATTAGCTAAAACTTCTGCTAATGATATTGCAGTGAGNGGATAAGTTTCTGAAGAAATAACAACCGAAGTATTCCCAGATAAAATTACAGGACAAAGAGAAGAAATTAATCCTAAAAGACCTGGGCTTTCAGGTGGAATAACACCAACAACTCCCATTGGCTCGAGTAAAGAGAAATTAAAATGTGAAGATGCTACAGGATTGATAGACCCGAAAACTTGATTTATTTTATCTGGCCATCCCGCAAAATAAATCACCCTATCAATACTAATATTAATTTCTTTCTTAGCTGACTGCTTATCTACCCCTTGCAAAACTAAATCTTCTAAAAATTGTGCTTTTCTTCCTTCCATCATTTCAGCTATTCTATACAAAATTTGGCTTCTATTATATGCACTAGCTTCCGACCAATTGAAAAATGCTTTTCTTGCAGCAGACACAGCATTTTTTAAATCTTTTCTTGATGACAAGCACACATTTGCAATAGCATTATTGTTGACTTTTAACTTATAAAACCTTCCTGACTCAGTTCTAGGAAACTTTCCTCCAATAAAAATCTTATATGTTTTTAATATGCTTATTCTATTTGACATTTTATAAATTTAAGTATGGCATTAAACCGTGTAACCCTCCCTCTCTTCCATGTCCACTCTCTTTATATCCACCAAATGGAGAAGTTGGGTCAAATTTATTGTAAGTATTTGCCCATATTACTCCAGCGTTCATTTTGGAAGTAAGATTAAATATCTTAGAACCCTTATCTGTCCACACTCCAGCAGAAAGACCAAAAGGAGTATTATTAGCCTTGGTTATNACCTCGTCAATTGTTCTAAAAGTTTGGATTGCCAAAACTGGGCCAAATATTTCTTCTTTTGCTATTAAATTAGATTGAGAAACATTAGTAAAAAGAGTTGGAGGACACCAAAAACCTTTATTAGGAATGTCACAGTTTAACTGAAATATTTCTGCACCTTCTTTTTGTCCAATTTCTAGATATTTATTTATTGTTTTTAACTGCTCTTTAGAATTGATAGCCCCTATGTCTGTGTTTTTATCAAGAGGGTTTCCTAAAACTAGAGACTGAATACGATCTTTCAACTTTCTAAGCACTAATTTATAAATTGATTCCTGAACAAAAAGTCTAGAACCTGCACAACAAACATGTCCCTGGTTAAAAAATATTCCATTAATGATTCCTTCTACCGCTTGATCTAATGGAGCATCATCAAAAATAATATTAGCAGCTTTCCCTCCTAATTCCATTGTAGATTTTTTATTTGTACCAGCAATAGATTTCATAATTATTTTACCTACATCTGTAGAACCTGTAAAAGCAATTTTGTCAATATCATGATGATTTACTAATAATGAACCTGTTTTACCAGCTCCTGTAACAATATTTACAACCCCAGGTGGCAAATCTGCTTCTTGAATTATTTCTGCTAATTTTAAAGCTGTTAGTGAAGTGGTTTCAGCAGGTTTTAAAACTACTGTATTCCCAGTAGCTAAAGCTGGAGCAATTTTCCAAGCTGCCATCATAAGTGGGAAATTCCAAGGAATTATTTGCCCTACAACTCCAACGGAAGTTGGATTTTTATTAGGAAAAGCATAAGCTAATTTATCCGCCCATCCTGCATAATAAAAAAAATGAGCAGCAGAAATTGGAATATCAATATCTCTAGATTCTCTTATGGGTTTACCTCCATCTAAAGATTCAATTACTGCTAATTCTTTGGCTTTTTCTTGTATTAATCTAGCAATTCTAAAAATATACTTTCCTCTTTCTTTCGCAGACATCCTCCCCCAATGTCCATTATAAGCCTTTCTTGCTGATAAAACAGCATTATCAACATCAACTTCTTGAGCCTCAGCAATTATTGACAACTTCTTTTCAGAAGCAGGATTAATAGATGAAAAATAATTTTCTTTCTGTGGTACAACAAACTCTCCATTTATAAATAATTCATATTGTTTTTTTACATCAATATGATCTGTGCTTTCTAAAGCTGGAGATAAATCCCATTTACCATTAAATTCCAGTGGTTTTATTGTAGAACTCATTTTTAATCTTTTGAAAAATAATCTGCTGACTGATAAGAACCAGTAAGTTGCTTTAATATTTGCATTAATAAATCATTAGCTAGACTACTTGCTCCAAATCTAAACCAATTATTATTTAACCATTTTATTCCTAATGTTTCCTTTACTAATAATAAGTATTGTAATGCTAATTTAGCATTTGATATGCCGCCAGCAGGTTTCATACCAATCATTCTACCTGTTTTATAATAATAATCTTTAATAGCTTCAAGCATTACTAAAGTGACAGATAAAGTTGCTGCAGGTTTAATTTTACCGGTGGATGTTTTAATAAAATCTGCTCCAGCAGAAATTGCTATATCACTTGCTAATCTAATATTGTCTAAATTTCCTAACTCACCAGTTTCAAGGATAACCTTTAATCTTGCCTTGTTTTCACACGCCTCTTTAATAGATGCAATTTCATCAAAAACATAATTATATTCCCCCATATGAAACTTCCCTCTGCTAATTACCATATCAACTTCATCGGCTCCATTGGATATAGCCATTTTAGTGTCTAAAATTTTCACTTTAGCAGATGAATTCCCACTAGGAAAAGCTGTTGCTACGCTAGCTACTTTAATGTCCGAGCCTGATAAAGAATCTTTTGCTGTTTTAACAAAATTAGGATAAACACAAACAGCAGCAACAGAGGGTAAATCACTAATTTCATCATGAAGATGCTGTGCCTTATAGCACATTTGAACAACTTTATTTTTGGTATCCATTCCTTCCAAGGTAGTTAAATCTATCATATTCAAAGCCATTTTAAGACCTTGTATTTTAGCTTCATTTTTTATACTTCTAGATGTTATTCTATTAACTCTATCCTCAACACCTACTTTATCTACTTTTGGACTAATGAATTTTTGCATAAGCTTTTTAAATTTAATGACTAATCATTGATTATCCAATATAATTATTCAAAAGTTATCGGTTAATTATAATAGATTCTTTATAAATTTGGTTACTATATTCTTATGAATAAAATAGTGAATAATCTTTTTTCTACAACAAAAGAACTTATTTCAAGAGAAGAAAAAGAAAAATTAATTTCTCAAAAAGGCTTATGCATATGGTTAACTGGACTTTCCGGATCGGGTAAAACCACCATTGCTAAAAATGTCTCCTATAGATTACATAAACAAGGATATATTACACAGGTATTAGATGGAGATAATATAAGATTGGGAATTAATAAAAACTTATCCTTTAGTATTGAAGATAGATTAGAAAATGTTAGAAGAACAGCTGAGATAGCTAAACTGTTTATTCAAAATGGTATTATTACTATTTGCTGTNTNGTAAGTCCAACTGAAGAAATTAGAGAATTAGCAAAAAAAATAATTGGGAGAAAAGACTTTTTTGAAGTTTTTATTGATACAAGTATTGAAGAATGTGAAAAAAGAGATACAAAAGGGCTTTATAAGAAAGCTAAAAAAGGAGATATTAATAATTTTACTGGAATATCTTCTCCTTTTGAAAAACCTAAAGACCCTTCATTAAGAATTCTTACGGAAGGAATGTCTATTGAAGAATCCAGTAATTTATTATTAAAAAGCATTAGCCCCAAAATTAAACTATCAAATGAATAATTATCAGTTATCCCATTTAAAAGAATTAGAATCAGAATCTATCTTTATAATTAGAGAAGTTGCTGCTCAATTTGAAAATCCTGTATTACTTTTTTCAGGAGGAAAAGATTCAATAGTATGTTATCATTTAGCAAGAAAAGCCTTTTTCCCAGCTAATGTGCCATTTCCTTTGATGCATGTAGATACTGGACATAACTTTGATGAACTATATGAATTTAGAGATNAATTAGTCAAAGAAACTAACGCTAGATTAATAATTGCTTCTGTTCAAAAATCTATTGATGAAGGCAAAGTCTTTGAAGAAAAAGGAATTAACGCAAGTAGAAATAAACTTCAAACAACTACATTATTAGATGCAATAGAAGAAAATAAATTTGATTGTGCAATGGGTGGAGCAAGAAGAGATGAGGAAAAAGCAAGGGCTAAAGAACGTTTTTTCTCACATAGAGATGATTTTGGCCAGTGGGATCCAAAAAATCAAAGGCCTGAATTATGGAATCTTTTTAATGGTAAAAAACATTTTGGAGAGCACTTCAGAGCGTTCCCAATAAGCAATTGGACTGAAATGGATATATGGCAATATATCCGTATGGAAAATATTAAAATCCCAAACCTTTATTTTTCACACAAAAGAAAATGTTTTGAAAGGGATGGCGTCATAATGGCAAAAACAGATTTTGTGGAAACAAAACCAAATGAAGAAATTAATGAAATGCAAATCAGGTTCAGGACAATTGGAGATGCTACTTGTACAGGAGCTACTATTTCTGATGCAGATGATTTAAATAAAATAATTAATGAAGTTGCAGCATCAAGAATAACTGAAAGAGGAGGAAGAGCCGATGATAAAAGGTCTGAAGCAGCAATGGAAGATAGAAAGAAAGAAGGATACTTTTAAATAATTATTATGAGTGATAAATATTTAGATATGGATCTATTAAGATTCACTACAGCTGGGAGTGTAGATGATGGGAAAAGCACATTAATTGGAAGATTACTTTACGATAGTAAATCTATTTTCCAAGATCAAATGGAAGCAATAGAAACTGCAAGTAATAAAAAAGGAGAAGAAAAAGTTAACCTTGCTCTTTTGACGGATGGACTTAGAGCAGAAAGAGAACAAGGGATTACCATTGATGTTGCCTACAGATATTTTGCTACTCCAAAAAGAAAATTTATTATTGCTGACACACCAGGACATATACAGTACACAAGAAATATGGTTACAGGTGCTAGCACCGCCAATTTGGCAATCATCTTAGTGGATGCTAGAAATGGAATAGTTGAACAAACCAAAAGACATTCATTTATTGCGTCACTCTTAGGAATTCCTCACATTATTTACTGCATCAATAAGATGGACCTTGTTGATTACAAAGAAGAAACTTATCAAAAAATAAAAAATGAATTAGTAGGTTTTAGCTCTAAGCTAACAGCAAAAGATGTAAGGTTTGTTCCAATTAGCGCTTTAAATGGTGATAATATTGTTAATCGATCAGAAAAAATGTCTTGGTATGAAGGTAGTACATTACTACATATTCTTGAAAATATTCACATTGCTTCAGATCATAATCATATTGATTGTCGATTTCCTNTTCAAAATGTCATAAGACCTCAAAAAGATGATTTTCATGATTATAGAGGGTATGCTGGTAGAATTGCTGGTGGAATTTTTAAAAAAGGAGATGAGGTNGTTGTATTACCTTCTGGATTTCATTCTAAAATTAAGTCAATTGATACATTTAATGGCCCTATTGAAAAAGCGTTTGCTCCAATGTCTATTACTTTAACTCTTGAGAACGAAATTGATATTAGCAGAGGAGATATGATAGTAAGACCTAACAATCAACCTAAAGTTGATCAAGATATTGATATAATGATTTGCTGGATGAGTGAAAAACCATTAATCCACAAAGGTAAATATGCNATTAAGCANACATCNAAGGAAGCAAGGTGTATGGTTAAGGAAATAAAATATAAAGTAGATATTAATTCATTACATAGAAACGAAGAAGATAAAGAAATAAAATGCAATGATATTGCTAGAATTTCTTTAAGANTAACTCAACCTATATTCTATGATGAATATAATACNAATAGAAATACTGGAAGTGTAATATTAATAGATGAGGGTACTTACAGTACTGTTGGAGCTGGGATGATTATTTAATATCCCTAACTAATTCTGAACTTTATTGGAAGGGTAAACCTNGCATTTACAGCTTTTCCTCTCTGTTTACCTGGAGTCCATTTAGGCATTGATTTTACCACCCTTGTTGCCTCACTATCTAATGTTTTATGAACACCTTTTACAACTTTAACATCTTTAATGGTNCCATCTTTCCATACAACAAATTGGACAAATACTTTTCCTTGTATTCCATTTTCTTTAGCCATTTCGGGATATTGTATGTTCTTACCTAAGTATTCATACAATTTTGCCATTCCTCCTTTAAACTCAGGATTTTCCTCTACAACATCAAAAATTTGTTCCACTACAGGTTCCGGATCTTCTTCCACTTCAATGACAATATCTATATCCGCTTCCTGATCTATTATAATAGTATTAGTCTCTTCTCTTTCATCTTCTTCTTCTAATACTTCAACTTCTTCAGGTGGAGCTGGTGGCGGTGGCGGTGGCGGTGGNGGTGGCGGTGTATTTGGATTAATTTCAACCACTTCTTCATCTTCTAAAGCAGTTAAAGAAGATTCTATACTTGCTCCAGCCAAATCAATTTTCTTATACTCTACTAAACATAGAATAAAAGCAACCACCAATACTAAACCAGAAAGAACATATACTGTTCTTGATTTAATATCTTCACTATCAATATTTGGATTCTTTTTTGGTTCCATAATGGATTTACTAAATTAATTTATTTTAACGTTATATGCACAAANACTATTCCAATTAATTAACTAAGATATTGTATTACTATAATCTTCAGANGAAAGTAATTCATCTATCTCACTAGGATTGCTAATTTTTATCTTTATCATCCAACCTTCCTCATAAGGATCTTCATTTACTTTTTCGGGGTTAGTCTCTAAAGACTCATTGAATTCTATAACTTCTCCAGAAATTGGCATAAAAAGATCAGAGACTGTTTTGACAGCTTCCACAGTGCCAAAAACTTCCTCTCTTTCAAGTTCTTCATCCAAAGTATCTACNTCGACATATACAATATCNCCTAATTCTCCTTGAGCAAAATCAGTAACACCAACTGTTGCTATATCACCTTCTACCTTAACCCATTCATGGTCATTTGTATACTTTAAATCTTTTGGAACATTCATAATTATTCTTTTTAACATTGCAAATAAACAAAAAAGGAAGTAAAATATAGTTTAAATTATAAAATTATCTTAACTGAAATCNAAGTGCAAAGCCTGCATTAGTATTAGCAGTAGGAAATGAAGTTGAAACAAATGGAGTGTTTATTCTTCTATCAAAATATAATCTTAACATTAATTGTTTAGTTAAATTGTAATCTCCTGAAAACTGAATAGTAACAGCGCGTTGACCAGCAGTTGCTTGATTTTGATTTTCAATGATTTTTCTAGTAATCGTTTTATTATCTCTAACTGAAACATCCAAACGCATTCTTAAATTACTNGGCTCNAGAGATTTTCCTGCAATTTTAATTGGAAGTTGTAATTTTCTCCANGTATATCCTGTTCCTATTTTCATTTCACTACCTTTTATTTCAGTAATCTGATTATTGGCTAAGCTTAATGAAACATTTCTATCTTTTTTAATTTCTAGTTTAAGAGATAAATTATTTACAAGGGTTATATCCATTCCAATTAAAGGAGAAAATTGCTCTAAAATATTCAGTGTCATTATTTGCCTTTCAGAAATGAAATTCCCAGCAATATCTGTTTCAATAGGATTTCCTTCGTCATCCCAACTTCCATTTAAATTTGTTGTATAACTGCTTAAACTAAAATTAGAACGATAGCCATGAGAAAATGCTAACTTTTTTACGTGCTTTCTCAATGGTTTAATTTTTCCTAAACCATCAAAAGAAATTCTCCAATTTGGCAATGGTATTTTTTGACTAAATGGATTAATGTTTTGTAATGTCGGGGTTTCTCCATTATAAGCACATAAAAATGCCCCAATAATAACATCTTGCTGGGAATTTCCATAGCCATTATAATATCCCAATGAATCTATTGTATTCAATGAATTGGGATTTGCTTGAGATAATAAATATGAAATTTCTTTTCGATATCCTTGTAGGTTTTCCCATATCTGATTGGTTAATGTTGTATCATTTAGCTTATCAGCTTTAAATGCTGTTTTCCAAGTGATAATCGAAGTACTAAAAGAACCATTAAATTGATTATTTAAAAGGGAAAAAGCATCATTTTCAACACCTAAATTTGCCGTTCTATTCTCCATGAAATTTCTATCTGCAGAAAGATCAATTCTTAAACTATTTATTGGTTTTACTGAAACTTTAAAATTCATGTTTTCAGTATGATTAACAACATATTGAGTATTTATGTATTGAAAGTTATTGGTGTCTACTAACCAATTGTTTTGGTATGCATGATTTGCAAAAATCAAACTATTCTTATTCCCAATTAAATCTCTTTCTTGATATCCACCAGCAATAAAGTCTAAACCAGGTGATAACCATTGATCATCAAATCCCATAAGAGATGTTCTTTGGCTATATCCAGGCAGCATAATACCGTCATTAGTGTTGAATGTTGCATTAAAACTTTTAACTGACATTATAACTCTAGCAAATTGATCAAGAACAAAATTACCACTTCCTTTTTCCTTTTCTTTTTTAGGTTTTTCTCCCTTTTCTCCTTTTTCCTTTTCNACTTCCTCCTCTTTGGATTTACTTTTTTTACCATCTTTTGTAGCGCTGCTTCTATTTCTGGAAACTCTAGAATTTCCATATTTTTTATTAACTCTTTTTAAGTATGGAAATTTATTATATAGAGTGTTGAAATTCAATTTTGCAGACCAAGCCAATACTCTTGAGTTTTGTGCAATATTACCTACTGAAAGTGTATCATTATCTAATGCTAGAGGAGCTCTTGTCCAATCAAAATTCCCAGTATACCTAGTAGTTAAGCTAATCCAATTAGTAAGAGGGAATTTTTTTAAAGGCCAATTATAAGATAAATTACCTACATGATTATAATTCATGTTTTCACCAAATTTCCTTAAACTACTATTTACAACTTGTTGATCAATTTTGTCATCATAACCAAAAATTCCATAGTCAACCTTCCCAGGGGTTTCTCTCACAAAAGCATTGTTAGCCGCTTGCAATTCAAATTTTAAATTTTTAGTAATATCGTACTTGAAATTATAATTTCTATCCCAGTTAAACTGTTTTCCATATTGAGGGACTTCAAAATTTTCCCCACCTGGAAAATTATATCTTGTTGAAAAAACATCATATGTTCTATTCATATTAGAGCGAATAGATATTTGCTTAGGTAATAAATAAACATTAAAATCCCTTATCAACCTTAACCATTTAGACTTTCTAATAAAACTTACTTTTTTAAAAGGTTCATATGGTTTAACGTTAGTACTGTATATATAATTAATAGACCCTAAATAATTCCGTTTTATATCTAACCTAGTATTAATATCTCGATGAGAGATTTCTGTAAAGGAATAATTAAAACTAAAATTAGAAATATCCCAAGGTAATGGAATCTTTTTGATAGGTTTTTTACTAGCCTTTGGTTTAGTTTTTTCTTTATTCTCTTGATCGGAAACTGATTCTGCAGATTTTTCTTTCTTCGGNTCTTTCTTTTTCTTTCTTTTATCAATNTTAACATTAGTGAAATTAATTGACTTTCTCTCAGTAATATCAATTCCATTGTAAAATCTATCCTTCCATNCTTCATCTGACTCATTAGGGTTTTGCTGAAAGATTAGATCTGGACTTAATGGGTCATATAATGGTTTTATTACATTTCTAGAATAACCTACATACATAGGCAAGTTAATTCCTGATTGATCGCCAAAAAACTTATCTAATTTGACAGTTGAAGAAGCATCAAAACCATATATATATTCTTGTTGTCTTTCACTAACTCTTTTTTCAACACTACCAAAACCCGGTGTTGAATAATTTCCTGAAACTGAAACGTCTGCTAAATCTGCTAAATTAGCATTCATTCTNCCAATGGTTGCCCANCCNCCTTGTTCATTAAAATCNCTTAACCTTAANTCATTTACCCATATTTCAACACATTTATCTAATCCATCATCNGGNAGCCAACGNTTANTTGGNTCATTTACTTTTGGATTTCTTACTCCAATCATTATTGTTTTTAANCCTTGTAAATTNGGATTACCAACTACAGTAATATTTGAANTNGCATNNTCAGGATCAATTTTAGTATATCTTTCATANNTNCTNAAATTTAAATCATTACGATTNCTCTTAAGATCTTTCANATTATTTAAATTAATAGTCATGTTNTTTTCTTCAGGCCATACAGAACTAGANGAGTTATTNCCCCANGNNGATATTTTAANAGGCATTTCATANTCATAATAATTNGANACNAAATCAGTTCCTAACCTNACAAATACGGTTACTTCATCNTCTTGAATTTGATCNAAACCAGCATTTGCTTCTCCATGAACAAACATTTGAATTTTATTATAATTTCTAACATCNAGATTTACATTTCTATACATTGCTCTNGCATCTCCATCTTTNATACCACATACATCTAAAACTAAACTTTGTTCATTTTGCTGAGCAAGATTTGCTGTTTGATAATTGGTTTCTCTAATTATTCCATCTGGTAAAACATAGTTTATTGGATCTCTTGTACCATTATCNTCTAAATTNACTGCACTAATNTTAAAAAANGAATTAGCTTCCTCNTTTTGAATATATTCTCCATCTGTAAGAAGACTNCCTANATATCTTCTCCATTCTCCTCTTATTAATTCCAATCTTGCAAAACGNAATGTNACATTCTCATTCCATCCNTGAAGAAACATTCTAATGAAACGGATNGATCTAAAATCTTGAATATCATTAACTCTTTTAGAAAAAGAAGTTACTGGAACTCTAAATTGATACCAATAGACTTCTTTTTGNGTAGATGGGTCAACATAAAGAACTTTATCAGTAATNTAATTNTTCCCTACATTCATTTTATCTGGTTTAAGTTCAATTTTATATTGAAAATAGCTTTCTAANTCACTTAAATTATTGTCTAGATTAATATCCTCTACATTNGGTAAAGTTGAGGAAGAAGTTGGGTATCCTGCTGAATTAATATTGTTTGACATTTCAGAAGTAGGTGAATTACCATCTGGATTATTATAATTCTTATATCTATCTCTTATACTTACTTGAGCATTATCATAATCATCATCTCTATAATAATTGTAATTATCAGAGGATGGATCACTATTCAATTTACTTAATACAGTAGGATTTGTAATGTAACTTTGAGCATTAGTAACAAAATTGTTAAAGAAACTTTCTTCTTGTTGATCTGAAAGACCATCAAATCCAACATCTTGAAACTGCCTTGAGTCAAGGCTGTTGTCAAATGCATTTACAATTACTTGAGTGGTTGGAACAGCCCCCCATGATGTATATTCTAAATCATTGGAATAGGCATCGTAATCTCCATTCTTTGGCAATCCATTTTCAAATGATTTTCTACCATCTCTTAATAAATCTTCCGAAACATTTCCAAGATTAAAATAAAAATCTCCTCCATTTGTGTTTTCTGAATCTTCATTAAAAGGGTCCATCATCCAAAACTGAACAAATTCAATATTTGCTGCCTCGAAATCATTTGTCGTTAATGTTCTCATTATTCCTCCCCATCTTGAGCTTGGGTCATTCAATTCACCAGAGGCAGGATCAATTCCAGCACTATAATTTGTTGGGTTAAGATCATAATTATACGGGCCTCTTTCATTTGGATAAAAAGACAAATCAAAAACTGGGATATTAGTTAATTGACCCGTACCTAATTGCTTATTTGGGAAAACTTCACTAACTAAAATTTGTCTCATCAAATGATTTTTTTGCATATCAGAGCCTTTAATATGGCTAGGAGTTAATGATGAGGATGTGCTATGAAAAAGCGGATCAATCACATACCATGAAAATTTAGCTCTATTTTTCCCATAATTTAAATCATTATATAAGGAAGCTTCAGGAAAAAGATCAGGTTGGCCTTGAGGAACTGAAGCAAGTACCCAATTATTAAAAGTTCTTATATCAATTGCACTTTGACTTCCTTCAAAGTCATCAATATAGGAAGATCCATTTTCATCAGCGATATCTATTGCTTTATTATGACCTGGAATTAACGCCGCAAACTCTCCAGAAAAATTCACCATTGATTTAGTCTTTGTTTCAATAAAAGGCAACATATCTACCCATTTCGTTACAATAGGAACTTCTTTTTTAAATCCACCATCTAAACCAATCATAGTATTAGAAATTGGTTCATCTCCTACATTAACTTTTGGAGTTAATGGCCTTTCTTTTAATTTAATAATTGTTCCACCAATATTAGCATCCTTATTTATTTTATAATCCAAGTGAACACCTAATAAAGTTTTCATTTGAACACTAAACAAAGAATTGCTTTCTAGAGAAATTTTAATTGGAGTTCCTGAACTTAAAATACCATCATCTAATATTTTAACTCTTCCAAGATTATAATCCACCATGTATTGTTGGCCCTCATTCAATATTTGCCCTCCAGCAGTAACCACTACAGATCCTTCAGGAATATTAAAAGCATTTAATGAAATTTCTGAACTAACAGAAGATTGATAAGTCCCCCTAATTTTAAACCTATTAAGCTCTGGCAACTGTTGGGCAGCTGTCTTAGTACTATCATACAACTGAGGGAAAGATACTGATTCTCGAACTGTAGAAGGAATACCTGCATCNGCCATTTTTTGATCTAATGTCTTACCAAATGGTTCTATTGTAGTAAAATATAATCGTCCATTTTTCGCATTAATTGTTCCTCCATTAAGAACTTTTCCTTGGACATCTGTTATTGGAACAAAATCAAAAAGACCATCAGCATATACTTGCTGTTGTTGGTTTAAACGATCTAAATCCAATAATTGAATTAAAAGCTTATCATCTACTCCTGTTTTAGGAATATAATTAATATCAATAGAAGAAGATGGATTATTATATAATACATCTAAACGAAAGTTTGTTGGGTCTACTTGATAAGCACCTAATGAATAAACATTCTTCATCATTAAATCCCACAACTTCTTCTTTGGGTTTCTTACAGTAGATTTTAATAGTTTTAAATAAAGTGCACTTTGACCAGCTACACCATCAGTAGATAATTCCCCAACTTGATAAGTTTTACCTCCATAGGTATATTGATATGCAACAGCAAGTACCTCATCGTTNTTCAATGATTGATTTAAAGAAATAAAACCAAGGACAGAATTGTAAGTATATTCATTAGCTGATAACATTCTGGCATTTTCCACTTTTTCAAATTCACTTCCTTGCTCCATATTATAGTTTGGGCCTGATAATTCATTACTTGCATTTACATAGTTTCGAATATTAGAATTATTAATTATGTTNTCGTATAATGAATTATGGGTATTATTAGGCAACCTATTNCCTCCAATAGCCCAAACAGGATTCTCTAATTGACTGGCTTTAGCCTCTCCTATATCCGAAAAACATAAAATATTTCTAGTATTATTAATAGTATTATTTCTATTAGTAACCCATACTTCTATTCTTTGTATTTGTACTCCTGATATAATCAATGGAAGTGATTTCATTGAATTATCATAAGATTCTCTACTATAAAAACTTAAAAAAAAGTGCCTATTTTCTTCGTAATTATCCGCATTAATTTCAAACTCATTCAATTGGGCACCACCTGAAACTTCAATTTCTTTTTTCTCCCCTTTTTGTTGGGACATAACAGATGTAACTGTTAAACTTCCAAACTTCAATTCAGATTTAATCCCAAATAAACTTTGACTCCCTGAAATTAATGTGCTATTTAAAGGAAGTGAAACATTACCAGCTTCTAACTTTTGAATAATATCATCTTCTTTTCCAGAATAATTTAAATTCAATTGGTTTTCAAAATCAAAAGTTGCTTCCGTATTATAATTGAATCCTAAATTCATTAGATCTCCAATCTTTCCAGTTAAATTCATTTGAATCTTTTGATCAAAATCAAAAGTGGTTATACTTCTTTGTTTTTCAGGAAGTACTGGATTATCAGTTCTAGAAGAATTTATACCAAAACTTAACTCAGCTGAACCTTGAGGTCTTATTTCTACAAAATCACTACCAAACAACTTTTTAGGTTCTGGTTCCTTAAGCTCTAACTCTTCTTGATATTCCTTATACTTATAATCAGACATATCATCTAAATTCTTTTTCCAAAAATCTTGCATGGTTTCTTTATGCTGAAGCTTTAAATAATTTTGCAAAGAAATTTGACTAGAAGGTCTAAAGTTTAGTGAATCCCCTAAAAAAGAATTATAAATATAATTTCCAGAATTAGGATCATATTGAACATCATTATTTATATTAAGTGGTAATTGAAAATCTATTAATCCTTGATTAAAATTGGTAGGATCAAGAGGATCGTAAATTGGATAATACAAGTTAACTTCTGGTGAATCTAAGGCAATTTTTGAGGGATTATATGGCAAGACTTCGCTAGCCTTATAAGAATATAAAGAAGTTAAAGCAATTATTACAACTGCAATCTTTCTGAAATAGAATTCAAACAAAATTTAAACTTATACGGCCTTAAGGGTTTTCTTAATGAGTTCTTCTACTGATTTAATATCTTCATTTTTTAATATCTCATCAATAGTTTTCACTGCTTTCTTTTTATCAATCCCTAAAACTGTTAAAGCTGATAACGCTTCATTCTTATAGGTATTGTCCTGAGAAGAAAATATTTCACTATTTGATTCAATTTTTTCTAACTTACCTTTTAGATCCACAATGATTCTTTGAGCTGATTTTAATCCAATCCCTTTAATGCTCTTAAATGAATCTACATCACTTTCATTAACTGCAATCATGACATCAGAAGGTTTCATTGATGACAATATCATAAGGGCAGTACTAGCACCAACTCCAGAGACATTAATTAACTCTTTGAACATAATTCTTTCTTCATCCTCCCAAAACCCATACAAAATATGCGCATCCTCTCTAACAATTAAATGAGTAAATAATCTAACTTTCCCTTTTGAAGGGACTTTTTCATAGGTATGTAAAGAAATATTTAGAAAATATCCTATACCATTAACATCAATTATTATTTGATGAGGATTTTTAGATTCTAAAACACCTTCAACATGTGCAATCATCTTTTATTAGTTTTTCTATTTTGAACATCTGCTACTCCCAATGTTATCATATTAAGAATCTCTCTAACCGAAGACCCAATCTGAAGAACATGAACCGGCTTCTTCATCCCTAATAATACTGGGCCAATTGCCTCTTGCTGACTCATTTCTTGGACTAATTTATAGGCAATATTTCCAGCACTTAGATTTGGGAATATTAAAGTATTAGCTGATTTATCAGATAACATTGAAAATGGGAAAAAATCATTCGTAAGATCTTTATTTACAGCAAAATTAGCTTGTATTTCTCCATCAACTATTAAATCAGGATAATCTTTATGCAAAATTCTAGCTACTTCTCTCATTTTTATAGCATCTGGTCCTTCATTAGACCCAAAATTTGAATAACTAAGTAAAGCAATTTTTGGTTTTATACGATATTCCTTTACTGTCCTAGCTACAAGAAGAGTAATATCAATTATTTCCTGCACTGTTGGATTAATATTAACTGTAGTATCTGCAAAAAAGATTGGACCATCTTTACTAATAAGAATATACATTCCAGCAATTTTATTAATTCCTTCCTCAACTCCAATTACCTGTAAGGCTGGTCTAATTGAATCTCTGTAACTTCTCTCAATNCCAGAAATCATTACATCTGCCATCCCNGTTTCTACCATAGCAGAAGCATAATAATTTCTTTCTCTCATCATTTTTTTTGACTCATAAAAAGTCAAACCTCTACGCTTTCTTTTTTCATGTAATATTTTAGCAAATAATTCTCTTTGATTCTGCTCAGAGTCACTTCTAGGATCAATAATGGAGCAATCTTCCAATTCTAAACTATAATCTTCAATAATTTTATTTATTTTCTTTTTATTACCCAAAAGAATAGGATTTGCTATTCCTTCTTCCAAAGCCATTTCAGCAGCTTTTAGAACTTTATAATTGTCTGCTTCAGCAAAAACAACTTTCTTGGGATTTCTTTTAGCTTTTGCAGTAAGGTTTCTTACAAATTTATTATCTAGACCTAATCTTTCCATTAGCTCTAGTTCATATTTTTTCCAATCAGTAATAGGTTCTTTAGCAACACCTGATTCAATAGCTGCCTTTGCAACTGCTGGAGCAACCCAATAAATTAATCTGGGATCTAATGGTTTTGGAATAATTTGGGTTCTACCAAAAGAAATACTTTTCTCATCATATGCTTCATTTACTACATCTGGAACTTGTTCTTTAGCTAAGGCAGCAATAGCCTTAACTGCACCTAATTTCATTTCTTCATTTATTGTTGTAGCTC
The DNA here is from genome assembly GCA_002721285.1 of Crocinitomicaceae bacterium. The sequence goes on along the minus strand of PBJU01000006.1, from coordinate 5,234 downwards.
TTACATCTAGGGCTCCTCTAAAAATATATGGAAATCCTAGCACATTATTCACCTGATTAGGGTGATCTGACCTACCTGTTGCCATAATGACATCATCTCTAGTGCTCATCGCTAAATTATAGTCTATTTCAGGATCAGGATTAGCTAAAGCAAAAACAATTGGATTTTTTGACATGCTTTTAATCATTTCTGGACTAACAACTCCTCCTCTTGAAAGACCTAAAAAAACATCCGCATTTTTCATTGCCTTTTCTAAAGTTANATTTACACCTTTCTGAATAAAAAACTTTTTATTTGAATCTAAATCATCCCTCTTATGATGAATTAATCCTTTAGAATCAAAAACATATATATTTTCTTTTTTTACTCCAAGTGAAATNTATAATTTNAAACACGATTGAGCAGAAGCTCCGGCTCCACTTACAACAATTTTTACCTTATCTATCTTTTTGTTAGCAATTTCTAAGGCNTTCAACANAGCAGCAGAAGAAATAATAGCAGTTCCATGTTGATCATCGTGCATTATTGGAATATCTAATTCTTCTTTAAGCCTTTCTTCAATATCAAAAGCTTCTGGAGCTTTAATATCTTCTAAATTAATTCCTCCAAAAGTGGATGAAATTGCTTTAACGGTATCAACAAATTTATCTACATCTGTTTCATTAACTTCAATATCAAAAACATCAATATCAGCAAATATTTTAAATAAAAGCCCTTTACCCTCCATTACTGGTTTGGATGCTTCTGGACCAATATCACCAAGTCCTAAAACAGATGTTCCATTTGAAATAACTGCAACTAAATTACCCTTGGATGTATACTTGTAAACATCTTCTTTATTTTTGTCAATTGCTATACAGGGCTCAGCTACACCTGGAGAATACGCTAGAGAAAGATCTCTTTGAGAACTGTAAGGTTTAGTTGGAACAACTTCTATTTTACCTTTTCTACCTGAACTATGATAATCAAGTGCTTCTTTCTTGGAAATTTTATTTGACATATATCTTAAATATTAAGCTAAATTAATCAACTGATAATAAAAGAGAGTATAAACCTTATATTTATTAAAAATATTTTTTAAATGATGCAAATAGTTGTTTTATCTGGTGCAGGGATAAGTGTTGAAAGTGGTTTATCCACTTTTAGAGATAATGGTGGTCTATGGGACAAATATCCTATTGAAGAAGTTGCTACAATTCAAGCTTGGAACAATAACCCTCAAAAAGTAACTGATTTTTACAATTTAAGAAGAGATAATTGTGTAAATGCTGAACCAAATATGGCGCATATATTAATTGGTCAACTTGAGGAAAGATTTTCAGTAAAAATAATAACACAAAATATTGATGATCTTCATGAAAGAGGTGGGTCAAGTGACGTATTACATTTACATGGAGAAATTATGCTTGCAAGAAGCTGTGGAACTGGAGACACCTACCCAATTAAAAGAGGAGAAAATATTAAATACGGAGATAAATGTCCAAAAGGATTCCTATTAAGGCCTGATGTAGTTTGGTTTGGAGAATCTGTTCCAAACTTAGTAATTGCATCAGAAATTGTAAAAAAAGCAGATTTCTTAATAATTATCGGAACATCTCTACAAGTATATCCTGCAGCAGGACTAATTTATGATGCTCCAATAAATTGTAAGAAATTTGTAATTGACCCTAATGAATTGAGTTTACCAAATGATTTTGTTCACATAAAAAAAACTGGTACAAAAGGAATGAATGATCTGATAAAACTATTAGAATAGTTATTTAACAATAAGTTTCTTGGTTTTTATAATCTCTTCATTTGAAGAAATAGAATAAAAATACATTCCTGAACTTAATCTATCCAAGTTTATTCTATTATTACCTTGAAAAAGTTGGTTTTCAAAAACTTTTTCTCCAGTTATTCTATATAATGAAAAATTGATTTCATTAGATGAATTATCAGAAATATCAACATTAAATATATTGTTTACTGGATTAGGATATTCAACAATATCAGCAGCTTCAGTAATATTAATTCCCGATGCAGTAGAATAAGTTACATTTAAATCAACAGAGTCCAATGTATTAGAATTAGCATTGTTTATTACATAATATCTAATAAGCGCAGAACCTTCAGCCACAAAAGAACCTTGAGGTTTCATTAAGGTGGAGTCTCCAGAAGAAACCATAATCGATGAAGGAGCTGTCCAATCATTTCCACTACATGGAAAACATAAATTATCATCACAAAATTGATCGAAAAAAGTAGCTGTAGAACTTAAAATTACTCTTCTAAAAAGAATGTCAATAGAAGCATTGGATGTGTTCACAAGATGCATGTAAACATAATATGAGGCTGTATTTTGGGTAATACTTACTGTTTGGCCATTATAATTTGTGCCAGGATCAGAGTCTAAATGAATGTCCACCTGAGCCCAAGAAAATTGAGTAAATACTATGGAAAGAAATAATAGTGCTTTTTTCATCTTTTTATTTTTGGTAAATATACAAAATATAAATGATAAAATTCAACTGAATGAAGATATGAGTCATTGAAGAACTAAATGAAAAATTTTGATTATTTATTATATCTATTACCTTTGAGCGTCAAATTTTAACAACACAAAATATTATGAAAAAAATTCTACTTACTGCTTTTGTATTTTTAACAATAGCAATTACTAATGCTCAAGTTTACTTTTCAGAAGACTTTTCTTCAGGAGATTTAGGACAATTTACTGCAACTGATTCTGATGGAGATGGTGATAACTGGACAGCCATTGATTTTGCAACAGGAAATGGAGAAGGTTTTGTTGCTAGTTCTGCTTCTTGGACAAGTTCTGCTGGACCATTAAATCCAGACAACTGGTTAATTTCTCCTTCTATTGACCTTTCATCAGCTTCAGGAAACATTCAATTAACTTGGAAAGTAAAAGCACAAGATCAATCTTGGGTACAAGAAAACTACAGTGTATACGTTGCAACAGCAAATGGTTTAAATGATTTTACTAGTTCAAGTACTTCATTCACAGAAGTACTTACCACATCCAATGGATATATGGATAGATCTCTTGATTTATCTTCATTTGCAGGTAGTTCAATTTACGTTGCTATTAGACATTGGAATTGCTCAGATTGGTTTAGAATGAATATTGATGATGTAATAGTGAAAAGAGTTCAACCTGAAAATGCAACTTTAAGTGCAATAACCACTCCTTTATTTGCAACAAGTGGAAATGTAAATGTNTCTGGACAAATTATTAATAATGGTTCTAACACCATAACTGCTCTTGACATTACATGGACAGATGGTTCTGGTGCTTCAAATACTGATAACTTAACTGGTTTAGCTATTGCATCAGGTGCAACTTATAACTTTAACCATAGTACTCCTATCAATGTTTCTGGAGGAAATAACTATAATTTTACTGTTGATGTAACTTTAACTAATGATGGAGATCCTTCTGACAATTCTCTTAGTTCAACTGTTGCAGGTTTAACATTTTTACCTAATAAAATAACTGTGGGTGAAGAAAAAACTGGTGAATGGTGTGGATGGTGTCCTAGAGGAGCTGTAGCTATGGCTGAAATGGCAAATTCAAACCCAAATGATTTTATTGGAATTGCTGTTCATAATGGTGATGCAATGGCTGTTTCTGCTTATGATGCAAACATTGGAAATTATATNCCTGGTGGTTATCCAGGTGCAGGTGTAGATAGAGTAATAGATGGTGATCCATCTTCTTTTGTACAAATGCATAACCAAAGAAAAAATGCAATTGTTCCAGGTGAAGTATATGCTTCTGCTACTTATGATGCTAATACAATTTATGCAAATATTAGCGCTAAATTTGCAGCTACTTTCACAAGTAACTACAGATTAGCTGCAGTTTTAATTGGAGATAGCATACCAGGAGCTGGGCAAGCAAATTATTANAGTGGTGGAGGTNCAGGNACTTTAATAATGCCNAATACAGGCTCAATGCCAGGGCTNAATTTTTCAACTGCTGGATCAACTGTNAGTCCATTTTACCATGATCACGTTGCATTAGCACTTGGGAATAACCAAATTAATGGAATGCCTGGTTCATTACCATCTAGTATCAATGCTAATGATTCTTTAACTTACAGCTATAATTTCAATAGATCATCTAGCTGGGATATTANTAAAGTACATATTGTTGGTATGTTAATAGACCCTAATACAGGGGAAATATTAAATGCTGGTAAAGGAAACTTAGTTGATGCAGCTACTGTTTCAATTAATGATGATTATAACAACAATATTAATCTGAACATTTATCCTAATCCAATAAACGAAAATGCTTTTGTTTCATTTAACAGCCCTAAAGCTGAAAAAGTATCTGTTGAAGTAATAAATTCTATTGGACAAGTGGTATTTACTGAAAACCTTGGAGTTGTTAATGGAAAACAACAAGTTTTACTTGATGCTTCAAACCTTCAGTCAGGNATTTACTTTGTTAAAATAAATATGGACAATAAAAACTTTACTAAAAAAATAAATATTATTAAGTAACTTAGTANAATTAAACTAGGGCTATAATAGCCCTAGTTTAATAATTTGGNTTAGTTTTTGANTCTGATATATTTAAANCAAACAAATGAAAAAAATTGCTTCTCTTTTAATATTAAATTTTAGTCTACTTATCTGCTTCGGACAACTTCCTAATATCAAACTTAAAGATGTTGAAGGAAACTCTGTAAGTATTTCAGAAATAAGCAATAATGGTAATCCAATCATTATTAGTTTTTGGGCTACTTGGTGTAAACCATGTAAAGCAGAATTAAATGCTATTGCAGAAGAATTTGAAGATTGGGTAGATGAAACAGGTGTTAAGCTAATTGCTATTTCAATTGATGATGCAAGATCTAGTTCCAGAGTGGAACCTTATGTAAATGCAATGGGCTGGGAATATACTGTTTTAATGGATCCTAATGGAGACATGAAAAGGGCAATGAATGTAAATAATGTCCCTCACACTTTTTTACTAAATGGTGAAGGTAAAATTGTTTGGGACCATAATAACTATTCTCCAGGTGATGAAAACGAACTTTATCACGAAGTGGTAAAATATGCTAAATGAGGAAAATATTAACAATATTATCTATTGTTTTTTTGTCCCATTCTTTTTTCTCTCAATCTGGAACTAACCCAGGTTATGTAAGTGGTAATATTCAAGCAATAGGACAGTATTATCTTGAGGATAGCTCAATTAACGCAGCATTGCCTTCTCA
>PBJU01000017.1 GCA_002721285.1 Crocinitomicaceae bacterium | reverse complement strand
AGCTTAATGAATCATTTGCCTTTGAAATAGATATTGATTACTTAAGAAAAGATATTTGGTTAGAATCTGATCATCCTTGTTTTCAACCACCAATTAACACTGTTAAAAAGGGGGTGATCATTGAACCTCAGTTTAGATGGTATCTTTTTAATAAAGAATCTAAAGGAATTTATACATCCTTAGCTGGTTTTTTTGGATTAGCAAAATACCATCCTAAATCGAATGTTTCGTTAGAAAACGATGATTGGTCTTCAATAGGAGGGTCTTTACACCTAGGTTTTCAATTATTTTTAGGTAAAATGGTAATAGATAGTTTTCTTGGTACTACTTTAGCAAATGATAATTACCCTGGGCCATATTTTGAGTCTACAGCATTATTTCCAGCTCCAGATGGGTTGCGTTTTTCTGGTGGTATCAGGTTAGGATTCAGTATTTAAATCAATTGATGTATAAATTTGTACAAATAGCTATTTTTTTAATGTTCAGTATTTTATGGAATTCATCTAAAGCTCAGGCTCTTTTTGATGTAGAAACAGGAATAGTTTCAACAGGATATAATGATGTTAGAATTCCTAATAACGGTGGAACTTTCTTTTCTCTAAAGGATGATCTGAATCCTAAATCCAAACTCTTTTATCGCTTAAGAGCAAGTTATACTTTAAAATCCAGAGTTACTATTTCCTTATTATATGCTCCTTTAGAAATGGTTTCTAATGGATCTTTAACAAAGGATATAATTTTTAGAAATAATACATTTGCTGCTAATAACAACATAAATGCTGTTTATAAATTTAATTCATATCGATTAACAACTAGAGTTAATATTATAAATCAACCTAAAATAATTTTTGGATTGGGATTTACTACTAAAGTTAGAGATGCTAAAATCAGTCTTTCAAATTCTTTCATTTCAACAGAAGAAACAAGTGTAGGAATGGTACCTATCATCAATTTTTATTTTTGGAGAAGGATAAAAGATAAGTTCGGTCTATTTCTTAATGGAGATGCACTTTTTGCCTCCAGAGGAAGAGCTGCAGATATTCATATTGCTGGAACCTATAAATATTCAGATAACATTACTTTACGGGCAGGTTATCGCTTTTTGGAAGGTGGGTCTAATGGTAGGGTGTATGGCTTTGCTTTATTTCATTATGGTTCTGTAGGTATTTCCTATACAATTAACAATAAGCAACAAAATGAAATTTAAATAGATTAATTTGCTTAATCAGATTTAAATAACTTTACAAAAACAATTCACATGACTATTCAAAAACAATTTTTTACACTTTTATTCTGTTCTATATTTCTTTTTTTAAATGCCCAAAATGAAAAGTCAGGGATATTCAAGATTTATATACATATTGAACCTGAGTTAGTTACTGAAATTAACAAAAAGTATAACGACAGAAAGTTTTTAAGTGAGGTGAGTACTTCTGCAGTGTTTCCAGAAAATTTATTGGATTCTATTAAGGTAATATCAGAACTCTCTCTTTCCTCTAAATTCAATTCAGAAGTAGAATGTATTTATAAGAAAAGTAAAAAAGGAAAGGTGCTTTCAACCATTGGCGCAAATGGAGAGCTAGAGGGAATGCCAGTAAATACTTTAAAAAACGCCATTTTAACTAATGACAAAGATCAGTATATTTCTATTTCAGCATATATTACTTCGGGAGGTAAAAAAGCTGTTTTAGATCCTAAGTGGAATTCAAAAGTAAAGCCAATGATTAAGGTCTTTGTGAAGGTTCAAGATGTTGATAAAAAAGTTATATGGAAGAAAGATGCTGTCCTTCAAGATTTTTCAGAACTAAGATCTGTAAGCAGAACTCGGGGAACAATAGTTCGCACAAAAAGAGAGACACTAAGTCCAGAAGATATATTTATTATGTATGAATTGGCTTTAAGTGAAGTGCTTAAGTAATACTTTATAAGTTTAGTTNATTTTAACATTTTAATTCCATTTANAGCATTTTTTAAAGCTATCTTCAGCAAATTTTAATAATTATTATNNCCAAGTTTAATCCAATAATATATTTGTCTTTATTTTTTTTATGCGTTAGCTGTAATAATCAACAGACAAATCAAATATCAAACGAAAACACATTGAAAGCAAAACAAATTCCTTTAGAAAATTTCTTTAAAAATCCTGAAAAATCTAGTTATCAAATATCTCCTAATGGGGATTACTATTCATTTATGGCTCCCTACAAAAATAGAATGAACATNTTTGTTCAAAAAAGAGGGGATACTTNTTCTGTTCAATTGACTTTTGAAGAGGATAGAGATGTTGCAGGATATTTCTGGCCAAATGATAATCAAATTATGTTCTTAAAGGATGACGGTGGAGATGAAAANTACCATTTATTTGGGGTAAATATTGATGGAAGTAACCTTATTGGATATACTGATTTTGAGGGAGTTAGAGCTCANATAATAGATGATCTTCCAGATCAGANTGAATTTGTTGTAATTGGTTTAAATAAAAGAAATAAACAAGTTTTTGATCCATACAGGTTAAANCTTATTTCTGGTGAGCTAACAATGATTGCTGAAAATCCTGGAAATATACAAGGCTGGATGTTTGATCATGATGGAAAGCTTAGGCTAGCAACTGCCATTGTAGATGGTGTCAATCAAAGTATTTTATACAGAGATTCGGAAGATGAGGAGTTTAAAACAATTATCACTACCAATTTTAAGGAAGGATTTAGTCCTCAGTTTTTCACTTTTGATAANAAAAATATTATTGGTTCTTCTAACCTTGGAAGAGATAAATCTGCAATTGTTGAATTTGATCCNTCAACAGCTAAAGAAGTTAGGGTTCTATACGAAAATGAGGATTATGATGTGAATGGAGTAGGGTATTCTAAAAAAAGAAAGGTAATTACTGCAGCATTCTACACTAGCTGGAAGAGTGAAAGGCACTTTTTTGACTCTACTTCAAAGAAGATTATTGAAAAAATTCAAATGCAACTCCCTGGTTATGAAATTGGATTAACAGGTGTTAACAAAGAGGAAAACACACTAATTGTAAGAACTTATAGTGATAAATCTCTTGGAGCTTATTATATCTATACAACTGAAGATAATAAATTGGAACAGATTGTTGAAGTTAGTCCATGGATAGATGAAAATGAAATGTCTAATCAGCTACCTATTAATTATAACTCAAGAGACGGTTTAAATATTAATGGTTACTTGACTTTACCAAAGGGATATACAATGGAAAATGCCAAGAATTTGCCAGTGGTAATTAATCCTCATGGTGGTCCATGGGCAAGAGATGGATGGGGTTTTAATCCTGAAATACAGTTCTTAGCTAACAGAGGATATGCAGTACTTCAAATGAATTTTAGGGGTTCCACTGGATATGGAAGAGAGTTTTGGGAGGCTTCATTCAAAAAATGGGGTAGAGAAATGCAAGATGATATTACTGATGGCACTAATTGGTTAATTGAAAAAGGAATTGCAGATAGAAATAGAATTGCTATTTATGGAGGAAGCTATGGCGGATATGCTACTCTCATGGGACTAGTAAAAGAACCAGATTTATATGCTGCTGGAGTAGATTATGTAGGTGTTTCTAACATGTTTACTTTCATGAAGACTATTCCACCATATTGGGAGCCAATGCTAGAAATGATGTACGAGATGGTTGGTGATTTAGAGGAGGATAGTACTATGTTAAAGGAGGTTTCTCCTGTTTTTCATGTAGACAAGATAAAATCACCATTGTTTATAGCTCAAGGAAAAAATGATCCTAGGGTTAATGTGGATGAATCAGATCAAATGGTAGAAGCAATGAAAAATAGAGGAGTAGAGGTGGAGTATTTAGTAAAAGATGATGAAGGCCATGGTTTTAGAAACGAAGAAAACCGTTTTGAGTTCTATCGTGCCATGGAAAATTTCTTGAGTAAGCAGTTGAATTAAATCTTTATTTATTTCTTTTCTGTATTCTTTTAATTATATATATTTGGCGACTTAAATGGTGGATGTAGCTCAGCTGGTTAGAGCATCGGTTTGTGGTACCGAGGGTCGCGGGTTCGAATCCCGTCTTCCACCCAAAAAACATCAAAGGGTTTTACCAAAGAGTAAAGCCTTTTTTTTTACGTNAATTGATGAGATTATTTAAAGTTAAAAACATAAATAACTTTAACTGGCTAGTTCTAAATGATGAAAAGTCTTATNGCGATGCTATTGATACTTCATTTAATGAACCAATTTTAATATTTAAGCATTCTACTAGGTGTTCAATAAGCACCTTAGCTTTAAATAGAATTGAGTCAAAGTCAGAAGGGAAGTCTATTAACTGTTGTTATTATCTTGATTTACTTTCTTTTAGAGATATTTCTAACAAGATTGCAGAAGANTTTNNTGTTTTTCACCAATCTCCTCAGATATTGGTAATAAAAAATGGGAAATGTGTTTTCCACACTTCCCATAGTAATATAAACTGGGATAATATTACCTATTAACTTATCTTTTATCCCTACTTACAAAATCTCTTTCATTAGCACCAACATATATTTGTCTTGGTCTACCAATTGGCTGATTGTCCTCNACCATTTCTTTCCATTGTGCGATCCATCCTGGTAACCTTCCTAAAGCAAACATAACAGTAAACATTTCTTTTGGAATATTTAGTGCTCTGTAAATAATGCCTGAGTAAAAATCCACATTAGGATATAATCCTCTAGCAACAAAGTACTCATCATTTAAAGCAACATCTTCTAATTGTTTTGCAATATCTAGAACAGGATCTACAATTCCTAGTTTNTCCAGTACGTCGTCTGCAGCCTTTTTAATGATTTTAGCCCTAGGATCAAAGTTTTTATAGACTCTATGTCCAAAGCCCATTAGTCTGAATGAATCACTTTTATCTTTTGCTTTAGCAATCCACTTATCAAGATTGCCACCATCGTTTTTAATGCTCTCCAACATTTCGATTACTGCTTGATTAGCTCCTCCGTGAAGTGGCCCCCACAATGCAGAAACACCTGCTGAAACAGAAGCGTATAAGTTAGCTTGAGAAGAGCCAACAATTCTAACAGTAGATGCAGAGCAATTTTGTTCATGATCTGCATGAAGAATTAATAAAGTATTTAGTGCATTTACTACTACAGGATCTGGAGTGTAGTCAAAAGCAGGAAGTGAAAACATCATATTCACAAAGTTTTCACAATAGTTATACCTGTTCTTTGGGTATACAACCGGTTGACCAACAGCATTTTTATAGGCCCATGCAGCTAGTGTAGGTACTTTAGCAAGTAGTCTGTGTATAGTTAAATCTACTGCTTCTTTAGGTCGGTTGGGGTCCTGAGATTCTGGGTAAAATGTAGATATGGTAGAAAGAGAAGCAGCTAAAATNCCCATTGGGTGAGCTTTTATTGGGTAAGCTTCTAGGAAAACTCTCATATCCTCATGAATTAAGGTATGGTTAGTTATTTCATTNTTAAATGCTTCATATTCAACTTCTGATGGTAGTTCTCCNTATATCAATAGATAAGCAACTTCTAAAAATTCTGCTTTTTCTGCTAATTGTTCAATAGGGTAGCCTCTGTATCTAAGAATTCCTTTTTCACCATCTAAAAAAGTAATAGCACTTGTAGTGGATCCTGTATTTTTAAATCCTGTATCAATAGTGACTAATCCAGTTTGTGCTCTTAATTTGGATATATCAATAGCTTTTTCATTTTCTGAACCCATGATTACAGGAAGTTCAAAAGTTTTTCCATCAACAGTAAATTTAGCAGTTTTGCTCATATTGTTTTAAAAAATAGTGTTATTATAAATTATTGTTCCAAATATAGTAAAATTTTCGAAATATTAATCTCTTTACCTCAGTATTTTTCTTACAAAAGCAACGGTGAAGTAGGACATTAAAAACACTCCTACAAAACCTTCTATTGGAGATAGTAACTTAAAAAAACCAACAGGCGAACAATCTCCATAGCCAACAGTAAAAAAAGTAATTGCACTAAAGTATAAATTTCCAAATAACTTTTCAAATAAACTCACATCAGGATTCAAACAAGTTAAATAATTACTTGCCGAGTAGAAAAAAGTATAAATAATAGAAAAAATAATATTAACTATTAAAATACTAAAAAGCACCCTAAATGGATTAGTAGCATATAAACCTATCCAGTCAAATACAACTCTTTGAAAAAGAAAGTTAGGAATGTATAAAATAGTAGATATAAACCCTTTTTCTCTTGCTAATTGCCACTTATCCTTAAGTTCATACCTTTTAAAGTAGATATAGGCTATATCTTCATCTAAATACCTGCCAGTGTCTCTAAACTCTTCTTTGAGCAATCTAAATTGCTCAGCTTTTTCATGAAATGAAGTGTTTTCTTGATTACAAATAAGATTGAGAACATCATTGTCCTCCCAAGAAATAAAAATATCACCCATGTTTCTAACACCAGTAAGATTTAGATGATTAATCTTCATGTCAGTAGCACCAGGATTAAGATCAATAATATTTTGAACTATTGATTGCTTCAAATCAATAGTGTAACAAGTGTCAATTCTTAAATCAACATAGCAATTTAATACACAGTCGATTAGAGAAAGATAATCAGCATTTAGTTTGAAAAAGTTTAATTTCCCATTTCTAAATTTGGCTTCTTCAAAATCTAAAAAACAACCATGAAGTTGAGCATCTCTAAATATTGCATTTGAAGCACCAAAGTCAGACCTTCTAAAAATAAGTTTGTTTTCTTTTGCTAAGCTAATTTCCTCAAAATTGATTTCTCCATCTCCAAAATTAACTCTTCTAAAATCCACTTTTCCATTTCCAAAATCTACTTTTGAAAAGCTAATNTCATCTCCATTAAATATAGCTTTATCAAATGTAATATTCCCTTTGTTAAAGGTGGTAAAAGCAAATGAAACATCGCCATTTCCAAAATGAACATTTTTAAAAGATACATTTCCATCTCCAAAATAGGTATTGATAAAACTTAAGTTTCCATTTTCAAATGTGGCATTTTCAAAAGTTACCTTCCCATTATTAAATTTTACATATTGAAAGTTGTTATTTCCTTCACTGTAGCTAGAACCCTTAAAGGATACGGGGAAGTTCCCGAATTCAGCCTTTAAAAAACTTAAGTTCCCTGAACCAAAATGGGTATTAGTAAAATCTGCTTTTTTACCTGTAAAATTAGCAAGTGAAAAATCAACTGTTTTTTCAGATTCAAANAAAGCATCAGTAGCGGTAAAATTTACTAAGTCTATTCTATCACTAGACTTTAGTTTGTATTTACGTCTGTATTTGCTTAATGAGAAATCTTTAACAAAACATTGAGAAACATCTACAGCAGAGCCATTGTTAATTTTTTCATATATATCAACAATATCAATTACACCATATTTTTTCTTTTCAATAAGGTTGTTATTGATATCAGTAAAAGTGATATTTGCTGTTTGATTTAACTCATTGCCGTTATCAAGAGCAAAAGGTTCATCAAGAATTTCAATGCTATAATTCTGAATAAACTGATAAATTTTCATATCACTAATAAATTAGGAGATATAAAAATATAAACAAATTTGACGTAACTAGCTAAAAATTGACTAATAATTAATTAGTTTTTTGGAGCAATATTATTTTCTGAATTTTTTAAAAATTGATTAGCTGCTGCAATCCATTTTTCAGGACCTCCTGCTACATAACCTAAAGTTCCTAGTTTTTGAAAATTAATCTTACTAGATGGATTATTAGGATCCGTTGATTTAATTATTTCTGGCGTAACTAGCCAAACAGTAGGGTAGCCCCTAACTCCAAATATTTGTTGTAATTCCCTATTTTGCTGCGCAATGTTAGCTGGCAATTGCTTTCTTCTTGGAAAATCTAATTCTACTAAAATTACATTTTCATCAGTCCATTTTTTAAAATCCTCTTTATGAAAAACTTCTCTTTGTAATCTTATACACCAGCCGCACCAATCACTTCCAGTAAAAAATAATAGAATTGGTTTTTTTGAATTAATGGATAANGGAATTGCTTTATTAAGGTCATTGTACCAAACTAAAGCTTCTTTTTTTGGCGTTTCTAAAGTGCTATTCACCTTAACTTCTTGAGCTTTTAATTGCAAAGATGTAGCAATTAAAAGAAATAAGATTATTTTTTTCATTGTTGTAAGTTTTTAACTAAAAAATCAGTCATTTTATTGTATAAATGTAGTCTTGTCATTCCTCCATAAATACCATGGTTCTTATCTGGATATGCAAAGAAATCAAAATCTTTGTTATTATTAACTAATTCAGCAACCATCTCTATTGCATTTTGAAAGTGCACATTGTCATCTGCTGTACCATGAATAAGTAGGTAATTTCCTTTTAATTTATCCACATGATTAATTGGTGAATTCACATCGTAATTAACCCCATTTTCTTGAGGAGTCCTCATGAATCTCTCTGTGTATATATTATCATAGTATCTCCAATTAGTTACAGGAGCAACAGCGATAGCAGAATTAAATACATCAGCTCCCTTTGTAATACATAAAGAAGACATATATCCACCATAGCTCCATCCAAAAATGCCTATTTTATCTTTATCAATAAAATTCATTTCNCCTAAATATTTTGCTGCATCAATTTGATCCATAGTTTCGTACTTTCCTAATTGCAAATAAGTGGAGTGTTTGAAATCTCTTCCTCTGTAACCAGTTCCTCTAGCATCTACAGAAACAACAACAAATCCTTTTTTAACAAGCGATTGAAACCAAAAATAATTCATCCAGGACCAGCTATCATTAACTGTATTAATACCAGGACCACCATATACAAACATTAAAAGAGGATGTTTAGTATTTGTATCTAATTTTGAAGGTTTCATCATCCATGCATTTAGTTCTAACCCATCTTGATTTGGAATGGTTAAAAATTCTTTATCCACTAAGTTGTAGTCGCCCATTTTTTCTTTTAATGGTTCGTTTAACTCTAGGTCTTTTAACTTTTGACCATTTCCTTTATTTAAGGTGATTTCAAATGGGTTATCTGCATCAGAATAGGTGTTTATAAAATATTTAAAATTCTTACTGAACTCAGCATCATTAGTACCTTCTTTTTTAGAAAGCATCTTAATTTTAAGAGATTTNANATTTANTACATAAATTTCTCTTTGAGTTGGGTGATTTTTTGCAGCTTGAAAATAAATGGTATGGTATTTTGGATTGTACCCATATACATTAGTTACTTCCCATTTTCCCTTGGTGATTTGCTTTTCTTTTCCGCTTTGGTAATCTATTAAGTAAATGTGGTTAAACCCATCTTTTTCGCTAGTAAATAAAAATTCATTTTCATTAATAAACTCAGTGTTATCATGAATATCAATATAAGTTTCCGATTCTTCAGAATATATAACTCTTGTTTCTACCTTTTCTTTTTTAAAATCTTCAAGTCCAAAAACCCCAGATATTAGTTCTAATTTATTTTGTAATCTATTCATTTTAAGAACAATTAATTCATTCTTCTTATTAGACCACATTATTCTTGGAATATATATGTCAGTATTATTTCCTAAATCAAAAGGTGATTTTTCTTTAGTATTTAAATTATAAACATTAATACTAACCTTAGAATTATTTTCTCCTGCTTTGGGGTACTTAAATTTATATCTAGTTGGGTATAAGGATCCATATTTCTCCATTTGGAATTCTTTTACATCACTTTCATCAAATCTATAATATGCAATTTTATCTCCATTTTTAGACCAATAAAATCCTTTGTGAAAACTGAATTCCTCTTCATATACCCAATCTGTAGCACCATTTATTATACTATTCATCCTTCCATCAATAGTAATAGTATGCTCTTTAAAATCACTTAAGTCAATATAAAACAAATTGTTATCTCTTACATAAGCAACTTTATTGTTGTCAGGTGAGAAATCAGCTAATCTTTGTTTTCCAAGAGATTTGTCGGCTAGGGGAGTGAGAGTCTTTTCATCAACATTATATAAATAGTAAAAGGATTTGGAAGAGTGTCTGTATATAGATTCTCTCTTTGTTGATAACAATATCCATTTCTGATTGTCACTAATTTGATATTTTGAAAACTTAAAATCATCAAATGATTTATTAGAAAATAAAGTTTTGACTTCTTCATTGTTACTGTAACGATATTTAACAATTTCTTTATTACCATTTCTATATACAATAGAAGTATAATAGTCACCATCAGAAGTAGACATAACTCCATCAATAGACTTTGGATAAAAAGTTCCTGTAGTCCAAATAAGTTCATTTGTAAGTTGTGAATAACAAATATTTGAAATCAACAATAGAAATAAATATATATTCCATTTTTTCATAATCATAGCTGATCAATTATTGTACCAATTTAAATAATACTATTAAGAAATTTTAAGGTAGCCAAGATATGTTTTTTCATATTTAAAGAAGAACGAAATATAAATAAAATTTCATGTTTAGAATTCAGAAGAAAAGTTATTCTTCCGGGAGATAGGCCCAAAAAATCTTTAGGCAAGGAAAGCTTACTCCTTAGTTTACCTTTTTCATCAGTTAGTAGTTTAAATGGTAATTGGTATTTTCTTTTGAATTTTTCATGATCACTTCTTCCATCATTACTTATTCCTATAATTTCACAATTTAAATTTTTGAATTCTTCATAAAAATCTCTAAAATAACAAGCTTGCTTTGTACATCCAGGAGTTTCGTCCTTTGGATAAAAATATAATACAATATATTTATTTGTAAAATCTTTTGAAAGTGAGAATGAAATACCAGAATCATCTTTCAAATTAAATTCAGGAAATATGCTACCCACTTTTAATTTCAAACTAGAAATAAGTTGAAGATATCTTTTTAGCGTTGATAATTAATGCGGGAATATAATAGGGGTTAAATAACAATGCTTGCGAAAATTTATCTTTAGATGCCATTAATCTGTCGGAATCATAGGAATAGGCAAACATGTCCATTCCTTTAGTGTTGGCAAAATTAATTATGGTGTCTATCCATTCACCATCACTTTCAATTAATTCAAGATTATAATCTATTCCCAACTTTTGCATTTTATTACTCAAAATTACTAAGTTGTTTTTAATTTTTCGAGCTTTAATACTATCCTTTTCTTTTTCTGCAATAATGAATATTTTAGCATTATAGGTTTTTGCTAAGTCTGCAGCAATTTTTATTATTTGAATACTTTCAGCAGAAGCGTCTATTGAAAGACAGATGTTATTATACTGCTTGATTGGGGTTTCTTTTTGAAGAACCATAAATGGAATTCCAGTACTGATAATTACTTTCATTGCAAAACTTCCAAATACCTTTTGCATCCCTTTAGCACCATGAGTACCCATAATAATTGCAGATGCTTTATTTTTTTCAGCAATTTCGCCAATCGAATTAAATATACTACCCTTTATTACTTCACCAATAATATCCAATGAACTATTTAATTCTGAAATAATAAAATTTATTCTGCTTTTTGCATCTTCAATTTCGCTGTCTTTAGCAACAATGTGTAGTACTATGACTTTTGCAGCATCAGCTTTAGATATTTCTATTGCCTGACTTAGTGCTTTTTCAGACGCTTCTGTAAAATCATATGGTACTATAAATACTTTTGTTTTCATATATAATGTTTAAAATTGCGGGCAATTAACCACTCTAAATTTAGGGTTATGTTCTTTTTTATCTGGTAAATCCATCGTGAAAGAAATTTCGTGAGCTCCAACTGCTGACACAACAAGATTTGATAAATTAAGATCATATGAATAACCAATTCTAATATTGTTTGTTTCAACTCCTGCAACAAAGACAATAGCATCTTGAGGAGAGAAGGATTCGTTATTAGCATCTAAATATCTAGTATGTCGATACCATATTCCTAAATCAAAAATACCATCAACAAAATATGTTCCAAAATTATAGCGTTTTAAGTTCTTTTGAAAATCTAATACAAATTCAGGTGTTACAAATAACTCTTTATGAAATAACCCATTCTGTAATAATCTAAATTTATATCCCCCATGAGCGGATGTTCTAATAGGTATTTTATCTAATGAAATATTGTTGTCAATATTATAAAAGAATGTTTCGTTAGGCCTTGTTAAATGATTGAATGCTAACCCAAGAAATAGTTTGTTTCCAAATAAAAGAAATCCATTGCTAAAATCTAAATAATTAGTGTTTGCTCCTCTTGGTTGATTAGTAGAATTAACAAATCCATTGGTAGGGTCAATTTGATCTCCCCATTTTGCATTTTCCCAATCTAAATTCTTTTGAACTAACGCAGCTTTTAATCCAAAATTTATGGTCCAATTGTTATTGATTAACAACTGATAGGAATAACATGCAGCAAACTGTGTAGTGTTAAGCAATCCCTTTCCTGTTCTATCATGTAAAATTTGAAAACCAACGCCCCCATGTAAATCATCTGCAAACTGATCATATTCTATATTATATGTCACATATGCCTTGTTAATTGCAGGCCATTGATCTCTGTAAGATGAGTGAATCCTCGGGCTTAAATCCCTTCCTGCAAAAGCTGGGTTTAAATGAAGAGCATTGGAATAAAATTGTGTAAATACAGGATCTTGTGTAATCCCAAATTTTGAGATTAGTATTACAATGGATAATATAAAGCTTATTCTTAAAATCATTTATCTAACTAGAGCTACGGTTCCACTTTTTAAAAATTCATTTTGAGTACTGAAATCAGATGTTTTTATTTTATAAACATAAGAACCAGAAGGCATAAGTTTGTTTTTAAATTTACCATCCCATTGATCATTTAAATCATTGGATTTGAAAATCATTTGCCCCCATCTGTTATAAATTTCAATATTGAAATCTTTTATCCCTATGGCAACTACTCTAAAAAAATCATTATTACCATCACCATCTGGTGAAAATGCATTTGGAACATAAAGAGTATATGGTTTTTCAACCGATACGGTGTTAGAAATACTTACAATTTGTTCATTAATATTTTTAATAGCTACAACTCTGTAGGTGTTGTATTTTTCATCATAGGTTGGAGGCCCAGTAATTTGAGAATAAACTACAGAACAATAAAGTGTAAGAAATAAAAAAAGAAACCCATTAGATTTTATTTTATTTTTAATTGTTATCTCTATGTAATTTTCAAACATCATTCGTCAAGTATAATTCTATTATAGGAACTATCTGTAAAGTTAATTATTTCCCACTGACCAGAAGCGTTTAATTTTTGTATTTCATATCTATTTACCCCATCAGTCCAATTGTCATATTTATTCCACTCTAATTTGGTTTTTAAAATAGATGGTTTTTCATAAATCAACCTTATACTACTGCCTACATTAGAGTTAGATGAGTTTATTTCACATATGTTTTTTGAAATTACAAAATATTTATAATTATTATTGAAAACATCAACATCAGTATCTAAATAGCTATGAGAACTACTATCAATGTCTATTAGGTAATTAAAAGTTCCTCCATTAATAGATCTATATAGTAAATTACTTGACAGAGGATTCATTGCTAATGAAGTATCTTTCCATTGTGTAAAAACAGAGTTATTGTTTTCAACCGTCGATCTGATGATTTCAGGTTTTTCTAAAGGAGTATTGTCGTATATATATATACTATCTGAAAAAACGTATTCAGTTGTACATAGAAATTGATTTATTGCAGATGTTTTTATTTGATAAGATCCTGTGTCAAGTGAGAAATATGGTTCGTTAAAATTAGTCCAAACTGTATCATTATTTACATACCAAGAATAATTCTCATTGGATAAGTTCATTGAATTATTAATCACATTTATTGGGTAACCAACGCAAGGGAGTTCCTGGTCAAATATAACATTTATTTCGGGTCTAGGAAGAATGGTAATACTCAAAGTGTCTTCATTAGGACATTCGTTATTAATAGTATAATAAACTTCATAAGTTCCATCCTCTAATGAGTCAGTTATAAACCAACCATTATTGGATTGAGTGTTCATCAGTCCAGACCACTCTCCGATAGTTGTAGATGCTGTAAATTGAATAGAATCTGTTCCTTCACAAAAATCAGCTGTATCATTAATTTGTGCTAATATAAATTCAAATATTTCCAAACTAAATGTATCTGTGTCTGGACAATCTCCATATATATTATATACATATTCATAGTTTCCAAATGCAAGATTATTTATGTTAATAAGCCCACTTGTTGAATTAATAAAGGGGCCAGACCATGCTCCTCCAGTGTCTATAGCTGATAAATAGGCAGTATCTTGATTTTCACAAACAATACCAGGTGATAAAATAGTTGCATTGCTTTGATTTAGTATTTCAATTTGGTAGGTGCTAGAGTCACTACAATTTAAATTACTTAATTTATACTGATAAATATAGCTTCCAGGAAATAAGGTATCTGTAATTGAACCTGTGTTTGCGTCAACATTAATACCTGACCATACCCCGCCTGTATTTAAAACTTGCGGATCTGGTATCGGTTGCCCAAAACACAATGTGTCATTTGGAGTTAAAATAGTATCATTGGGTGGGTTGTCTATAATTATTTTTAAGCTGTCTTGACTTGAGCATATACTATCAAATGTTGCATATATCATTGTTGAATCTGCAATTATAATTGGATTTAATAAACCTTGGATAGAATCTACGATTCCATTTCCATACCAGTTTATGGAATTTAAAACACCTTGATTAGTAGAGTTGTAGTCAACCAAACCTTGGTTAGAACATATAATACCTTGATCAATAATAGAAATATCAGGTATTTGATGTCCTGTAATATTAATTGAATATACATTAGAACAATTCCCAAGAATATTTGAAGCTGTATAATTTAAGGCTTCCATACCAGTAAAATCAATTATAAAAAAAGGAGATAAAACAGAATCAGTAACAGAATTAAATGTCCAAAAATGATTATCAGCAAAAGTGTTATTGCTTAAAAGTAAATTTGAATTAAAACAAATGTTGGAGTCTAAAATAGTTAAATCAATTATCGGAGAAGGGTAAATGTTTATTGTGTCTGGAGAAGTATAATATGTTGTGCAATTTGCAGCATCTACTCCGCTTAATATAATATTGTACGATCCAATAGAATTATACATGTGAGAAGGGTTGATTAAGGTGGAAGAACTACCATCTCTAAAATCCCAATAATAATCTATTGCATTTATAGAACTATCTGTAATGCTTATTGATAAACTATCACATCCCGTTAAATTGTCAATTGAAAAATTCAGCTGAGGCCCAGGGATATATAGTGAGTCAGGATTTATTAATGTATCTCTACACCCTCCATTATCTATAGCAATTAATGTAACGAAATAGCTTCCTGAAGTTTCATAAATATGAGATGGGTTAGGTACAATTACATTGTTTACACCATCGCCAAAATCCCAAATATAATCGGTTGCTCCAATAGATTGGTTAGTAAAAGTTGTGACAATTGGTGGGCATGTTCCTGGAGAAGAGTAGCTAAAATCTGCAATAACTTCTTGAACTTCAATATAGTTAGTTTTTATAACGGTATCATTACATCCCTGTCCATCAGAAACAATTAATTTCACTTCGTAATTCCCTGCATTTTGATAATAGTGCACAGGTACTGAATCTGTAGATGTATTACCATCTCCAAAATCCCATTGCCAATTATTAACAACATCATCTAGACCAGAAAAGGTTATAGGGGTATTTGCGCATATTATTGTATCATCTGCAATAAAGTCAGCATTTAATTCATTAATTATAACAGCTTTAATTGAATCTAGACAACCGTTAGAATCCGTAATTATTAGATTAACACTGTCTGTTGGCATTGAAATATATTGATGAGTGGGGTCTTCAGATGAACTATAATTACCATCTCCAAAATTCCATTGCCAATCAGTAGGATTTGTAGATGAGTCTTGGAATACAACATCTATTGGTAAACAACCATTTAATTGTTCAAAAGTGAAATTAGCTGTAGCTTTATTAACTATAATTGTATCAGAAATAATGGTGTTTCTACAGCCTCTTTCTTTAATACTTAATGATATTACTTTCTTACCAGTATCACTGAATTGTATCCATGTTGAATCACCACTTCCAAGAATCGTGGCACCTGACCATTCATATTTGTTGTTACTAAATGAATCGTCATTAGCAATGAAAAGTATGCTATCCGTATGACATATAGGTGGTGGATTAATAGGAGAAAAAGAAGCATCTGGACCA
>PBJU01000016.1 GCA_002721285.1 Crocinitomicaceae bacterium | reverse complement strand
AAAGTTGAGGTCCCTCTTATTACAGGAATGTTTCCTGAAAGCATTTGAACGTATTTTCCAGAAAGACCCATCATCTTAATCTGCTTAGTTCCTGTTACAGCGTCTGTAAAAGTAGCATCAACTGAAGGATTGGTTTCAAAGCTTTCAGCAAGATTACAACAAGCTGCTTTTCTTAACTCGTCTTGACCAATAATAATTGCGTTTCTAGGATCTATTTTTGAAAAAGTATAGGCTCCTTTTTTAAATTCCACTATCATATCATCTAAAAGCCTTCCTTCTTTCATTACAACATTAATCTCCTTCTGTTTATTAAGGTCTAATGTGTCAGGGTTATATCCAATAAAACTAAAAATTATCCTGTCCTTGGCTTTTTCTTTGGCTAACTCAAAATAGCCATTTTCATTTGTGCTGGTACCTTGGTTGTCATTTAAATAATAAACATTAACTCCAACTAGAGGAGATAAAGAATCATTGGGTAATAATTCAAAAACATGACCTGTAATTTTTTTGTTTTTTTCCTGCTGAGAATAAGCATTTAACAAGCCAAAAGAAAATAATAAAAGTGTTAGAGCTATTCTCATTTGGAGTAATCAAGGCGTTCATAACGACAACACTGATGCAAACCCTCGTATGCTTTTTCTGTTGCTTTAGCCATTGGCGTATCATGACCTACTTTTGCAATAGCTTGATGAATTTCTTTTTCAGTAATTTTTGAAGAATTATAGGTTATATTACAAATTTTAGTTTCCACTGACCAATAGGCTATTTTAACCCCTTTTATGTCTAAAGCATTTTCAATACGTTCCTTACACATATCACACATTCCTGCTACTTCAAAAGAGATTTTATTTGTTTGAGAAAAACTACTATACGTTATAAAACAAAGAATAATAATTAAGGGTAATAATTTATTGCGCATTATTTTAGGTTTGTATTATTTACAAATATACGTTGTTTAAAATAAATAAGGAGATGTTAAAAAAAATTTGAAGGACAAACAACTAAATTGTTTTCTTTTGTGTAAAACAAATGCTAATATGAAAATACTATTGTTGGGGTCTGGGGGAAGAGAACATGCTTTAGCATGGAAAATATCACAAAGCTCTCAGTTAGAAAAGCTTTATGTAGCTCCAGGAAATGCGGGTACTGCTGAAATTGCTGAAAATATCTCTTTAGATATTAACGACTTTGAATCTATTGGGCATTTTACTATTCAAAACCATATAGACCTACTTGTGGTGGGGCCTGAACTTCCTCTTGTAAATGGAATTCACGATTATTTTAAATCCAATAGACAATTAGATCATGTTACTGTTATTGGCCCTGAAAAAGAGGCTGCTCAATTAGAGGGAAGTAAAGATTTTGCAAAATCTTTCATGAAAAGGCATCACATACCAACTGCAAAATCAAAATCTTTTAACTCCTCTCAACTAAGTAATGCTATTTCTTACTTAGAGAGTATTCCTGGTCCTTATGTACTTAAAGCCGATGGGCTTGCTGCTGGAAAAGGGGTGATTATTGAAACTGATATTAAAAAAGCTAAAGAAGCTTTAAAAAACCTTCTAGGGGGACAATTTGGTGAGGCAAGTGAAACAGTGGTTATAGAGGCTTTCCTAGATGGTGTTGAATTAAGTGTTTTTATAATTACAGATGGAGTTAATTATAAAATACTTCCTGAAGCCAAAGACTATAAAAGAATTGGAGAGAATGATACTGGCTTAAACACTGGTGGAATGGGAGCAATCTCTCCTGTGCCATTTGCCAATAGAGAATTTATGGACAAGGTAGAAAACCAAATAATTATCCCAACTGTAAAGGGCCTACGAAAAGACAATATAGCTTACTCGGGTTTTATCTTTTTTGGATTAATTGCTGTGAAAGGAGACCCGTATGTCATAGAGTATAATTGCAGATTAGGAGATCCTGAAACTGAAGTTATTTTACCAAGGTTAAAGTCAGATATTATTGAATTATTTGATGGAATTGCTACCAACACTTTATCAGAAAGAGATGTTGAAATAGACTTACGATCAGCAAGTACGGTAATGATGGTTTCTGGAGGATATCCTGAAAGTTATGAAAAAGGGAAAGAAATTCTATTTGGTAAAACAGATGATAAAACAACTGTATTTCATGCAGGAACTGCAATCCAAAATAATAAAGTTGTAAGTAGCGGAGGTCGGGTGATTGCTGTGACTTCTTATGGGAAAAACATAGAGACTGCTCTTGCTACAAGTTATAAAAACTTAAATAATATAAGCTTTGAAAAAGCATATTACAGAAAAGATATTGGTAAAGATCTGATAACTAAATAGTAATTTATTTAATTTGATCCGGGTCTTTTTCTGCCTTTTTATTCAGTTTGTTTTGAATTAACATCCAATAAGTAGCGCCCCCGAAACCTAAAAGTAAAAATATAGTATTCGGATAATCAGACAATGGCTCCAATGTGTTTTCAAAAAGCCAAACTAAAAGATCTCTTATCGGTTCAAGTATCCAATTCATAATAATTATTTGAATTTCAAAAATATGAAATATTTGTAAGCATCAGGTAATTTTTTACTCACTTTAAATTATTAACTTAGATAAATGTTGAATTTTCTTCGAAACAATCAGCCTTTTTTTTTCATTCTATATAGTTGGATTATTTTAATAGTAATACTTCCAATAAAGTATTTTAAAGATAGTTCTGTAGATTCTTCAATTGTTTCTAAAACATTTTTGTCTCTTCCTTTTTTTGTTTATTATATCCTTTTTGCCGCAATAGTTTTCTATACTTCTTTTAAGATTAATAGAATTATTAACAAAAGTGTTCTATTCCCAAAGTCATTTTACTTATCCGGTTTGATTTATTTAATATTAATGCTTTTTTACTCTACTATAACTTATTCCATTTTACCGGCAATTGGAAATTTATTTGTTGTCTTGGCTTTGGAACAGTTTTTTAAAATCTTTAGAAATGAAANATGTAAAAACTTGATTTTTAAATCTAGCTTGTTTTTAGTTATTNGCATGTTATTTTCTCCTTTAAATATAATATTACTTCCTGTTGTATGGGTAATTCTATTAGTTATTAGACCTTTTGATTGGAGAGAATATATCATGCCATTTTTTGTGTTGATTTTATTTGGTTTATACATTGTTCCCTTTGGTTTAATTAATGGAGAGCTATATTCATGGTGTGAGTCATGGTGGGCTTATTTTAGCTCTCTGCGGGTTATACCTNTTAAGTTTTCTCTNCTTGTTTATATTGTCTTTCTTTCATTAAGTCTGTTTCTTTCCATTAATCCAATATCCTCCACTTTTGTTCGTTCAAATAATAGATATAAAAAAGTTACTTGGGTGGTTATCAGCTTGCTATTTTTCGCCCTATGCTCATGTTTTACTTCTGTTTTTTTCTTAGGCTTTTACCCACCGTTTATTTATCCTTTTTTCGTGCCAATAAGTATTATAATTGCAACTGGATTAATTAGAAGCCGATTTAAATGGATAATTGATCTTTTGCTTCTTGCTTTTTTTATTGTTATGGTTTTATTACTCTGCTTACAATAATTTTTTTCTAACTAATTTCTTTTAGTAAATAATTTATTATAAAAAATAAATAGTAATTACTTTTTATAGATTCGTATAANAATAGTAATTACATTATCATGTTTCGAAAATTCTCACTGCTCTTTTTTTTAATTCTTTTTTGCCAACTTTTTATAAGTCAACAAGTGGTTAAAGGAAAAGTCGTTGATCTTGAATCACAATTTCCTTTGCCTGGGGTTAATGTTCAAATAATTGNTGGTGATTTTTCTTCCGGTGTGGCAACATCANNAGATGGTAAATTTAAGATTTCANATGTTCCTCTTGGAAGNCACCAAATTAGGTTTACCTTCATNGGNTATAAACCCTTGGNGCAAACCATAGTTGTAAATTCCGGTAGAGAAGTTATATTAAATATATCNATAGAAGAGTCTACAGAAATGTTAGAAGAGTTTGAAATTTCTGCAAATGAAAATAGAGAAGTCAATAACGAAATGGCAATTATAAGTGCACAACAATTTTCTGTTGAAGAAACAGAAAGNTATGCNGGTAGNAGAGGAGATCCTGCTAGAATGGCCTCTAACTTAGCAGGTGTTCAAGGTGCTGATGACAGTAGAAATGATATTGTGGTAAGAGGAAATTCNCCTTTAGGNGTNATTTATCGANTGGAAGGAATAACCATTCCAAATCCTAATCATTTTGCTATATCTGGCTCTTCTGGAGGCCCTTTAAGCATATTAAATAATAAGTTTTTAGGAAATAGTGATTTCTTTTCTGGAGCATTTCCAGCAGAATACGGAAATAGCACTGCTGGTGTTTTTGATCTTAAAATTAGAAATGGAAATAGTGAAAAAACTGAATTTACTGGGCAGGTAGGTCTTTTTGGTGCCGAATTTTTAATGGAAGGTCCTTTGTCTAAAAACAGTTCTGCNTCTTATTTATTTATGTATAGAAAAGCTACACTAAAAGCTTTTGATGTATTAGGATTAGACCTGGGTACTTCTGCTATTCCAAATTATCAAGATTTTGCANCTAAAATTAATCTTCCCTTAAATAAAGGTGGAAATTTAGCGCTATGGGCAATGGGNGGAAATAGCAATATTAATATTATGGTTAGTGAACAGGATAGCACAGACACAGAGCTTTATGGTGAAAACACCAAAGACCAAAAGTTTAGAACATCGATGATGGTGGGGGGGGNTACTTATACTAAGCCACTAAATGAAAAATCCTTTATAAAATCTACTACTTGTATTAATTTGGAACAACAAAAATCCAATCATGATACTGTTTCTAGAGGAGCTACATGGAGTGATGTTACNNNNAANCCNTANATGGCTTATAATTTTAATACAACAAGGTATTCCAATGCTAGTTCNTATAATAAAAAATTAAATAAAAAAAACACCCTTAAAATAGGCTGGGTAGCTGACTTTTCCTTTTTTAATTTTATAGATAGTGTTACTACAAATTCCTCATTGCAAACCTACAGGGACAGATTTAACACACAGGGCTCATCATTCATGGCTCAACCCTATATAAGCTGGAAACACAAGTTTTCTGATGATTTNATTATGACTGCNGGTTTAACGAGCTTGTATCTTGCCATTTTTGATGCTGACAACACAAAANATCCTGTGATTAACTTCTCTCCTATCGAACCAAGATTTGGAATGAGATGGAACATTAATGATAAAAGTGCACTTTCTTTTGGTTTAGGATATCATTCTCAAACACAGCCGTTATANACAAGATATTATTTAATGGAAGGAAATAATACTCCACATAATAAAGAGCTAGGATTATCNTACAGCAAACATATTGTTTTAGGATATTCACATCAAATAAATAAAAACTTTGGAATAAAAACCGAAGCTTATTACCAAGATTTAACTGGCATACCTATTGAAGTTGGTAATTTATCTGCGTTTTCTTTAATTAACGCAGGAAGTGGGTTTGCNAGAGTTTTTCCAAATGCTTTAGAAAATGATGGGACAGGATACAATTATGGATTAGAGCTTACTATTCANCGTTATTTCAACAAAAACTGGCATGCTTTATTTACAGGTTGTTTATATAATTCAAAGTATACTCCNAGNGATGGNGTNGAGAGAAACACCAGTTTTAATGGATTATACGCGGCTAACTTTTTAGCTGGAAAAGAGTTTGAAGTAGGAAAAAACAAAGTCCTTGGATTAGGGCTTAAAGTTACTGGGGCAGGAGGAAAAAGAAAAGGCGTGCTAGACCCTATTGCTTCTGCCGAACAAGGAGAAGTGATTTTTAAAGATGAAGGATTTAATGAGGGGAAATTTAAAGATTATTTTAGGTTTGATATTAAAACTACCTACAAAATAAATAAGGAAAAAATTACTCATGAAATAGGTTTGGACTTGGTTAACCTTACTGGAGCAGAGAATATATTAAACTATTCCTACGCCCCTAATAATGATGGNGTTGCTAATGAGGAAGATATTGTGCTTAACTATCAACTTGGGTTTTTGCCAATTTTCTACTATAGAATAGACTTTTAGCGCTATAAGTACACCCTTGCTAAAATCTATCTTACTGGTTTTGATTTATTTGGGTTAAGTTTTTTTTTAAAAAGGAATATTTAGGTAGTTTTACAACACTTTATATTCATATGAAAATACTTGTAACTGGAGGAGCTGGGTTTATTGGTTCTCATACTGTAGTAGAATTAATAGATAATGGNTATAACCCTATTNTCNTNGATGACCTTAGAAATTCAAAAAAATTTATTCTTAATAATCTTGAAAAGATTATTGGTAAAAAAATTGCTCATTATTCAATTGATTGCGGAAACATAGATAAGCTCTCTGCAGTATTTGAAAAAGAAAACCCAGAGGGAATTATTCATTTTGCCGCAGATAAAGCAGTTAATGAATCTGTTATTAATCCTTTAAAGTATTATCATAATAACATAAGTAATCTAATTAACCTTTTGAAAGTTGTTTCTAAATTTCCTGTAAAGTCTTTTGTTTTTTCTTCTTCATGCACTGTTTATGGGGTTCCTGACTTAATCCCTGTTGATGAATCAGCTAAAATTAAGCCCGCATTTTCACCATATGGATACACTAAACAGGTTGGCGAAAGAATATTAACTGATTTTGTTAAAACATTTCCTGACATTTCTCTTTCATTACTCAGGTACTTTAACCCTATAGGAGCTCATACATCTGGCCTAATTGGAGAACTACCACTTGGTGTTCCCAATAATTTGATTCCATTTATTACTCAAACAGCAATAGGAAAAAGAGACTTTTTAACTGTTTATGGCAATGATTATAATACTAGTGATGGTACTTGCATAAGGGACTATATCCATGTTATGGATTTAGCAAATGCNCATGTTTTAACTTTAAATCATGGTTTAGAGAATAATACTAAGCCTTTGATTNTAAATGTTGGCACAGGAAAGGGTAATTCTGTTCTTGAAATAATTGAAAGCTTTGAAAAAGTAAATGGTCTTCCCTTAAAATATATTNTTGGACCAAGAAGAGAAGGNGATGTTCCTGCCATTTATGCAGATAATAAATTAATTACTCAAAAAATAGGTTGGNAAAGCAAGTACTCTATTGAGGATGCTTTAAAGCATTCTTGGATTTGGGAACAAAAATTGTCTCAATGATAAAAAGANCTTTCTTCTTTATTTTTATTGCCCTAAGCCAAGTTGGAAGTTCTCAAGGAATTCTTTCTTTTGTTAAATGGGAAGCAGATACTCAAGGTCCTGAAAAGTTTGATCGAATTATTGTTGACTATACCTGGAACCAATGGCAAAAAAGTCCAGAAAACATAACTCAAAGAGCATTATCTTTTGGGTTTAGCGCTAGTTGGTTTAGAGATATTCCCCTTGGAGAAAAAAGCAATAGTGCTATTGCTTTGGGACTAGGTGTAGAGTCCATGAGTTTTCACCATGATGGTGAATTTCAAACATTAGATAATAATGGAACTTCTATTACTCAATTAATTCCTTTGTCGAATTTTGATAATGTGCTAAAAAATAAATACTCTGTTACCTATATTGACCTTCCTATAGAATTTAGAATTAGAACTATAAACAAGACCATAGAAGATAGGATGAGTTTTAATTTCAAACTTTATCTAGGCTTTAGGGCTGGTATTTTAGTTAGTGATCATACCAAGAATAAAAATAATTTGACTAAAGTTAANGTTTATAATTTACCTAATACTCTACCCTATCGCTATGGGCCTTATGTAAGGATTGGGTTTAATAAAATTGGGTTTGTAGGGTATTATTCTCTTACTTCAATTTTTGATGATAACTCTGTCAATTTAACTCCTTTCAGTCTAGGGCTTACCTGGATGAGGTTTTAAACATATAACTTAAAATAAACTGTCATAAACATTATACCAAACCCCAAAACAATTCCAGTAATAACTTGAGAAAATGTATGGGCTTTTAAGTATAATCTAGAAAAAGATACTATTCCAATTAGCATTAGTAAAACAGTATTGATAATCATAATAGTAGTAATATTATTTAGCTCGCTTATTACGAGTGTTTCTGCCATTATTCCTCCACAAAGACCAGAAATAGAAGCAGAGTGTAGGCTAATTTTCCACCAAAATGTGATTATAAATACTATAATTAATAAAAGGATTCCAGCGAATAAAAAATAAACATATGGTTCTAATAAATTTAGTAAAGTTTCATTCCAGTGCCTAAAAATATAATAGGTCATTGAATAATATATAATTACAAAAAATAACATAGGAATTCGCTCTTTTCTTTCGTTAATAGAATAACTACTAATTATTTTATTTTTAAACATTATGAACATAGTTAAAAGGGGGAAGCAAACAGCCATCATTAAAATAAAAACTAATAGCAACCAATATATTTTTGGCGCAGCAATAAATAGCATTTTATTATAAAAACTATCTATTTCAAAATAGATTAAAAAAGAATATACTACAATAAATACTGGGTGAATTAAAACAGAAATAAAATGAGAAAATATTCGCATATTATACCAATTGCTTCCTAAGCCTAGCTACAGGAATATGTAGCTGTTCTCTATATTTAGCTACTGTTCTTCTAGCTATTAAATACCCTTTTTCTTTAAGTAAAGAAGCTAGTTTTTCGTCTGTTAAGGGTTTTGTTTTATTTTCCGCTTCAATAGCTTCTTTTAGTATGGTTTTTACTTCNCGTGTTGAAACCTCTTCTCCTGAGTCAGTGGATAAAGATTCACTAAAAAAGAATTTTAACAAAAATGTGCCGTATGGTGTAGAAACATGTTTACTATTTGCCACTCTTGAAATAGTAGAAATATCCATATCAACCATTTCAGCAATATCTTTTAATATCATTGGCTTAAGCTGGGTTTCGTCTCCAGATAAAAAAAACATTTTTTGAAATTTCAGTATTGCTTGCATCGTAATAAGCAACGTGTTCTGTCGCTGTTTGATAGCGTCTATAAACCATTTAGCAGAATCTACTTTTTGCTTTACAAATAATATTGCTTCTTTATCTCTTTCTGTTTTTTGACTAGCCTCAAAGCCTTTAATCATTTCAACATACTCTTTACTTACTTTTAAAGATGGTGCGTTTCTTTGATTAAGTTCAATATTTAATTCTCCATCGTTTTCTGTTACAATAAAGTCTGGTATAATATGCTGAATAGATTTAGAGGTCTCTATTAATGAGTTGCCTGGCTTTGGATTGAGTTTAACAATCTCTGCTATAGCTGATTTTATTGCTTCAGAATCAATATCTAGCTTTTTAGATATTTTATTATAGTGTTTTTTTATAAATGCATCAAAACATTTTTCCAAAATAACTTCTGCTGTTTTAATTGCTATAGTCTTTGGTTTTTTATTAAGTTGTATTAATAAACACTCTTTTAAGTCCCTTGCTCCAACTCCTGCTGGTTCTAGCTCTTGTACTTCTTTTAATGCTTTTTCTAATTCTTTTTCAGTTGTAGTAATATTCTGAGAAAATGCAAGATCATCTACAATATTAAATAACTCTCTTCTTAAATAACCTGATTCATCTAAGTTTCCTACTAATTGTTCGGCAATTGTTTTTTGCCTTTCATTTTTTATTTTAAGNCCTAATTGTGTTANTANCCTTTCTCTAAAAGAATCNCCTAATGNNAAAGGGGTTTGTTTTTCNTCTTGGTCTTTGCTAAAATTATTGGCTTGTGTTTTATAATAAGGAGTTTCATCATTTACGTAGTCTTGAAAATTAAAGTCCTCTCTTTGTTCGTGAGATATATGGTCTTCTTGTGAAATTATTTTCTCCTCTTCTATTTCTTCTCCTTCGTCTAAAGCGGGGTTTTCTTCCATCTCTTCTTTTATGCGTTGCTCTAGTTCTAAAGTTGGCAACTGCAACATTTTCATTAATTGAATCTGTTGAGGAGATAACTTTTGTAATAGTCGCTGTTGAAGTGATTGTTTTAGCACTTGATTTTCTTTAAAAGTAAATTTACTAAAAATCTGCGTTCTTTGGAGTTCTCGGAAATGGAATCACATCTCTAATGTTTGTCATTCCTGTAACAAACATCATTAACCTTTCAAAGCCCAAACCAAAACCAGCATGAGGAACTGTTCCAAACTTTCTTGTTTCTAAATACCACCAAACCGCTTCACTAGGAACATTAAANTCTTTGCATTTTTTCTCTAGTATTTCATNTCTTTCTTCTCTTTGGGAGCCNCCNATAATTTCTCCAATTCCTGGAAATAATACATCCATTGCGGCAACGGTTTTACCGTCATCATTATCTCTCATATAAAAAGCCTTTATTTCTGCTGGATAATCCACTATGATAACTGGCTTTTTAAAATGCTTCTCCACTAAGAACTTTTCATGTTCACTTTGTAAGTCTATTCCCCACTCTATTGGAAATTTAAATTTCTTCTTTTTATTTGGTTTAGAATTAATTAATATTTCAATTGCTTTAGTNTAAGTTATTCTTTCAAAATCATTATCAATTACCATTTGCATTCTTTCAATTAAAGAATACTCATTTCTTTTTTCTTTAGGTAATTGCTGCTCTTCTTTTATTGCTCTATCGCTTAAGAAGTTTATATCTTCTAAACAATGTTCCATTGCGTATTTTATCAAAAACTTTAAAAAGTCTTCTCCTAAATCCATATCATCATTAATATCAGCAAATGCAATTTCTGGTTCAATCATCCAAAATTCTGCTAAGTGTCTTGTGGTGTTTGAGTTTTCTGCTCTAAAAGTAGGCCCAAAAGTATATGCTTTTCCTAGGGATAGTGCTGCTAATTCTGCTTCTAACTGTCCAGAGACGGTAAGATGGGTTGGCTTTCCAAAAAAATCATCTTTTTCTNTCAATTCTGTCTCTTTTCCAACTGGNAAAGTGGTAACTCTAAATGTTTCACCNGCTCCCTCCGCGTCTGTTCCGGTAATTATAGGGGTATGAATATAAAAGTATCCATTGTCATTAAAGTACTTGTGAATAGCATATGCCATATGGTGTCTAATTCTAAAAACTGCTCCAAATAAATTTGTTCTCATTCTTAAGTGTGCTTGTTCTCTAAGCTTTTCTAAAGAGTGTTTTTTAGGTTGAAGTATAGTTTTTTGAACATCCGCAGCTGCTGCTTTTCCAATTATTTTAATTGTTTTAGCATGTAATTCTGTTTTTTGTCCACTCCCTAATGAATCCACTAATTCTCCTTCAACATTAATAGATGCCCCTGTATTAAGTTCGTTTAATACCTTTTCATCTAGTTGGTCGGGTTCAACAACAATTTGAAGGCTAGCCATACAAGAACCATCATTTAAAGCAATGAATCTATTTCCNCTAAAGGATCTAATCCAACCATTAACAATAATAGATTTTCCTGGCTGCATTTTAAGGATTTCAACAATACTTGACATTTTAATAATATTTAAAAAGAGTGGCAAAAATAAAAGAAAACCATCACCAAATTCACCTTTTATTCAAAAGAATCATTTAATTATTACACTTTTAAANACGAAAAAGTTTCCTAAGTAGAATTAATCATATATTTGCAGCATGAACAACAAGCAAGCAGACATCATAGAGCGNGCGGGCCAAGTATTTATGAAGCTTGGTATTCGAAGTGTTACAATGAATGATGTTGCAGCNCAAATTGGAATATCCAAAAAAACACTTTACAACCACTTTAAGGATAAGAGTGAATTAATTAGAAACATAATTAGGGCCAAACTGGAAGTGGATATTGAAGTCTTTAAAAATGCCTCTAAGGAATCTGAAAATTCAATAGATGAATTGCTGTTGCACTCCAAGTATGTTATAGAAACTTTTAAAGCGGTTAANCCCAGTGTGTTTCATGACTTAAAAAAGAGTTACCCTGAAGCTTGGGAAGATATTTATAAGCATAAGTGGGACTTTGTATATCATCAATTTTTAAAAAACATAGACCGCGGGATTAAAGAGGGTTTTTACAGAAAGGATGTTCATAAAGAAATTTACGCTAAAATGTATGTTTCCCAAATAGAAACGATAATTGAGGGGGATATATTTCCTTGGCCAGAATTTAAATATGATGTAGTATTTATGGAAACATTTCGATTGCACATAAGAGGGTTGTCTAATGAAAAAGGATTAAAGTATTTCCAAGAAAANATTTTAAACTTATAGACCTATGTTTAGAAAAAAGGTATTTGCTATATCACTATTTATATTGTGTTTTTTAACATCTTTTATTGCTCAGCAGGCCCTTAATGGAGAAGCACTTTTTAACTACGCAAAAGAAAACAGCCCATCATTAAGAAACTCAACTCTTTCCGTTGAATTAGCAGAACAACAAATTAAAAAAACCATTGCTTCTGGATTGCCTAAATTTAATGGTGGTATAGGGTTTCAAAATTATATAGATATTCCTACAACCGTTGTGCCCGCTTCAGCATTTGTTCCAGATGCAGATGAAAATGAACTTTTAGGTCTTCAATTTGGAACTGACTATAATGCAAATTACAATGTAAAAGTAGATCAACTTCTATTTAGTTTCAACTACATATATGGTGTAAAAGCCGCCAAAACATATAGTGAGCTTTCTAATTTAATTCGTGTAAAAGAATATGAAGACTTAAATGAAAAAATCCAANTAGGGTTAGGAGATTATATATTTATTAAAAAGACAAAAAAAATCATCAAAAAAAATCAAAAAGAGATTGGCGTCTTGGTGGAAAAAACTCAAAAATTAATTTCGGAAGGATTTTTAGAAAAAACAGCTATCACAGATTTGTTGTTAATGAAACTAGAATTAGATGCTTTTGAAAACGAATTAGANGCCAATGAAGAAATTACAATAATAAATTTAAAGTCACTTATTGGCTATCCAATTGATAGTACTCTACAATTAATAGATTCNTTTAGTTTAAGCTCACCACTACTGGCCGCTACTAATATAGATGCAAAAAGCACTAACGCCATTAAAATTAGCGAACAAAACCTATTGCTAAACCAAATAAANCTAAAAGTTNCCAAAAGTGAAGGATACCCATCNATTTATGGGTTTTTTAGTCATCAGCAAATGGCAATGAGAAATCAATTTAACTTTTTTGAAAGTCAACAAAGTTGGTATCCTGCTACTTTGTGGGGGTTTAATATAAATATCCCGATTTTTAATAGCGGCGAAGGAAGGGCTAAAACTCAGATAAAAGAAATTGAAGTTGAAAAAGCAAATAATGAACTAAAGGAAATAGAAGGAAAAATAATTGCTCTTTTAATGATCGTTAAAAACAACTATTCCGCAGCCTTAAAAAGAATGGCAAACACAAATGAAAAAATAGTTTTTTCGAAACAAATTTATCAAAACGAATTAATAAAATTTCAAAATGGCGCATCAAGTATTTTATTATTAACTGAAAAAAAAGCAAAATTAATTCAGGTTGAACAAGAGTTATTGCAAAAAGAGTTAGAACTATATAAAGCAAAAGTTCAACTAGAAAAATATACTAAACCATTAAAATTATGAGAATAATCCCTTTATTCTGTTTATTGTTTTTATTTGGCTGTAAAAATGATGATCCATCTAATGAGAATACAACTCTGAAATCAGATATTAAAAAATCTATTCCTCTTGTATCTGTTTATAAAGTAAAAACCTCTTCTTTTAATCATTACCACAAGGTTCAGGGGGAGGTTATTAGTAAAAACATGGCTTATATACGTCCAGAAATTAATGGCACTGTTAAAATAGTTCACATAAAAGAAGGTGATTTCGTTAGAAAAAACCAGCCTTTAATTACTCTATCTACGGATCTTCTAAATAGTCAATTATCTGAAATAGAGCAGCAATTATCTTTTAGTGATTTTCTGTTCCAAAAACAAAAAAATCTTTTTGAAGATGGTGTAGCAACGGAAATTCAATTAAAAGAAGCTGAAAACAGATTAGAGGGCATTAAAAAGTCTAAGCTTACATTGCTTACACAAATAGAAAAATCCACTATATACGCCCCCTTTGATGGGTATATTGAATCTACAATGGTTCAAATTGGTGAAGCTATAAGTCCTTTAAATCCTGTTTTTCATCTTGTTGGAATGAACGAGCTTTATGTTAGTGCTGATGTATCAGAAAATTTGCTTTCTCAGATTTCTGTAAACAACCCTATTGAAGTTTATTTTCCTGCTATTGGAGAAACTATTGAAAATTTAAAATTAACAAGGATTGGCAAAATTGTTAATGCAACTAATAGAACAGTAAAAATTGAGGCAAAACTAAACTCTTCTACTAGTAATTTAATCCCAAATTTAATGGCAGAAATTAATATTAATGATTACACCAACGATTCTTCAATATGTCTAAAATCAAGACTAATTCTTAAAGATGCTTTAGGAAATACTTATATTAAGATTATTAAAAATGGCTTTGTAAAAACTATATCAATTAAAGTAGGAAAACAGCAGGGTGAGTTAATTGAAGTGTTGTCTGATATTGATATAGGAACACTTGTAATTGACCAGGGTAAAAGCACTGTTTTAGAGGGTCAAGAGGTTAAAATAGTTAACTCTTTATCTGATGAAAAATAGCATGAAAAATTATTTTGAAAATTGGAGAGAGTTTGCGCTCTCCTCAATGGCGGTAAATAATAGAAAAACTATTTATTTAATCATCACTATTTTAATAATTGGTGGACTTTCTGCATATAAAAATATGCCAAGAGAAAGCTTTCCTCAAATTCAAGTACCAGAAATATATGTAAATGTCCCATATCCAGGAAATTCACCTGAAATCATTACAGATAAAATTATTAAGCCTTTTGAAAAGGAGTTAAATAAATTAAAAGGAATAGAAAACATTTCGTCCACCGCTATTCAAGATTTTGGAATAGTGAAAATTGAATTTGATTTTGGAATAACGCCAAAAGAAGCGAAAAGGGCGGTGGAAGAAGCTCTTTCAGACGCAAGATCAACTAAAACATTTGCTCAAGACCTTCCAGTAGAACCAACTATCCAAGAAATTGATGTTAATGAATTTCCAATAATAAACATTAACCTTTCGGGCGAATACCCTGTTGATATACTTAAACAAAAAGCAGAATTACTTAAAGACAAGATTGAGTCTATTTCTGAAATTAATGCTGTTGATATAAGGGGGGTTCAAGAAAAAAAAGTAAAGATTGAAATTAGAAAATTTGATGCTGAGTCTAAGCGTGTGAGTTTTGGAGATATTGAGTCTGCTATTCAAAGCGAAAACACCACAATTGGTGCCGGAAACCTAAAAATTGATGGTATTGATAATTTTTTAATTATTGAAGGAAAGTTCAAAAACTATATGGATTTAGAAGATTTGGTGATTAAACACGAAAATCAAGATAATGTATATTTAAGAGATGTAGCAGATATTTCATTTACAGATGCTGACACAACTAGTTATGCAAGGCAAAATAATCAACCTGTAGTTATGCTAGATGTAAAAAAGCGTGCAGGAGCAAATATTATTAATGCTATTGACCAAATTAAAGTTGTTGTTGAAGGTTTACAGAAAAGTTTTCCAAAAAACATGAAGCTTACCTACACGAATGATCAATCCATTATGATTCGTTCACAGATTAGTAATTTAGAAAATTCTATTGTTTTTGGTGTTATTCTTGTTGTTTTTGTGTTGCTATTCTTTTTGGGGCTTAGGAATGCTCTTTTTGTTGGAATTGCAATTCCTTTTTCAATGTTTCTTTCATTTATTCTTCTTAATGCTGCTGGAGTAAGCTTAAATATAATGGTGTTGTTTTCCCTTGTTCTTGCTCTTGGAATGCTAGTTGACAATGGGATTGTTGTTGTAGAAAATGTATATAGATTAATGGACGAAGGATTAAGCGCTATAGAAGCAACAAAAAAAGGAATCGGGGAAGTGGCTTGGCCAATTATTGCTTCTACTGCCACAACATTAGCCGCTTTTGTTCCTTTAGCTTTATGGCCTGGAATTATTGGAGAATTCATGCAATATCTGCCAATAACTCTAATGATTGTTTTGGGCTCGTCATTATTTGTTGCCTTAGTAATAACCCCTGTTTTGCTTGCTGTATTGATGCGTGTAGAAGGGAAAAAAAGAAACAGAAAAAAAATATTAAAGGTTTTTCTAGTTTTTGTTTTGTTGGGAATAGTATTTAATTTATTATCAATTAATGGGCTTGGAAACCTTTTTGTAATCACTGGAATATTAATCTTAATTAATGGAACATTATTAGCTCCAGGAACTCTTTGGTTTCAAAACACCTTTCTTCCTAAATTAGAAACCTATTACCAAAAATTATTGAATTGGATGTTGTATAAAAAGAGGCCTTTATGGGTGGTTTTAGGTACCTTTTTTACTCTTTTTTTATCCTTTGTTTTGACTGCTGTTTTTCCTCCAAAAGTTTTATTCTTTCCTGAAAATCAACCAAATTATATTAATGTTTTTGTTGAGCTTCCTGTTGGGACTAATATCGCACAGACCAACGCTACAACATTAGAAATAAAAAAAGCTATTGATAACGCTTTAAATACTCCTATTGACAATAGCGATACGCTTACCTATTTAAACGCTGCAGATATTGAAATAATTGAAGAGAAAATAATTTCAACTCCTTTTGTAGAATCAATTATTGAACAAGTTGGAAAGGGAACATCAGACCCCAATAGTGGGCCTTCTTATGGTGAAACTCCTAATAAAAGTAGAATTACCGTTTCTTTTTGTGAGTTTTCTCATAGAAAAGGTTTGAATACTAGTAAAGTTAAACAACTTATAGAAAAAATTTTAATTGGTAATTTTCATGCAGATATTACCATAATAGTAGATAAAGAGCAAAGCGGACCACCTCAAAAACCACCAGTAAATATTGAAATTACCGGGTCTGAAAATTATGGCGATTTAACTAGAAAGGCGGAATCTATTCAACAATTTCTAATTAAAAAGAATATTTCTGGTATTCAAAAATTAAAATTAGATGTGGAAGTTAATAAAGCAGAAATTCAAATAAACATAAATAGAGAATATGCAAAAAGAGTGGGCTTATCAACAGGGCAGATAGCTCAAAGCATAAGAACTTCTCTTTTTGGTAAAGATGTATCTACATATAACTACAACGAGGAAGATTATGATATAAACATAAGNTTTAATAACAAAGACCGAAATAGTATGTCTTCTATTTTGCAACAGAAAATAATGTTTATGAATAATATGGGCAAGAAACTAAGTATTCCT
This sequence comes from Crocinitomicaceae bacterium, assembly GCA_002721285.1. The sequence continues at coordinate 5,243 of PBJU01000016.1, read as the reverse complement.
ATTAGCGCTGTGGTNAAAGACATTAAAATTATTAATAAGCATGCAGCTGTAATAAGAAAAAATCAGAAAAATACTGTAACTGTTTTTACCGGTGTCCAAGAAGGTTATAACCCTAATGAGGTAACTTCTGTAGTTAAAAAACATCTTGAGGATTTTGATGATTCTAAACAGGGACGGTTATTTTTAGCAGAAGGGTTTAAATATAAGTTTACAGGTCAAATGGAAGATCAAGAAAAAGAATTAGCATTTTTAAGCACGGCTCTTTTGTTTGCTGTGTTTTTAATTCTATTAATTCTAGTAACTCANTTCAATGCTTTTTCTTCTCCTATTATTATTTTATCTTCTGTTGTTTTAAGTTTAGCTGGTGTTTTTCTAGGTATTGTAATTTCAAGGAATGATTTTGTCATTATCATGACCATGATTGGTATAATTTCTTTAGCGGGTATTGTAGTGAATAACGCCATTGTTTTAGTTGATTATACCAACTTGATTAGAAAGAGAAAAAGAAAAGAAATAGGTCTGTCTAGTGATGATTTAATTCCTCACGAAGATTTTAAAATTTCTGTTATTGAAGGTGGAAAAACTAGGCTCAGGCCCGTTCTTTTAACAGCTATTACAACAATTTTAGGCTTGTTTCCTTTGGCTTCTGGAATGAATATTAATTTTTTCACTTTGGTGACTAGTTGGGATCCACAAATATTTTTTGGTGGAGATAATGTGATATTTTTTAAACCCATGAGCTTAGCTATTATATATGGCCTGACCTTTGCCACATTTTTAACTCTCGTTGTTGTGCCTATTATGTATTACTGCTTATATCGTTTTAAAGTAGCCCTTTACAAAAAAATGAATTGGTCAATAAAAATTGAACTTAAGTAAACAAAAAGCTATTTATTTCAATTTTTGTAACTTTCAGTAATTGAAATTTTGNTTTATGCGGGTTTTTTTCGGGGTNNTTTTTTTTCTTATTTTATCATTTTATAATGCTCAAAGCGGAAGGGTTTTTGATCAACTTACTTTAGATAGTAAAATTTTAAAGGGCGAAAGGAAGTATGCTATTTATTTACCNCCTGATTATGAAAGCTCTAAAAGGGATTATCCTATTCTTTATCTTTTACATGGAGCAGGTGACGATCATACTGGATGGGTACAATATGGGGAGGTGCTTCAAATTGCTGATAAAGAAATTAATGCTGGAAATTCCACTTCTATGATAATTGTAATGCCCGATGCACAAACAGGAAAAAAAGGCTACTTTAATTCCTTTTCAGAAAAATGGAATTATGAAGACTATTTTTTTAATGAATTTATTCCATTTATTGAAAAAAAATATCGGGTAAAGTCTGAAAAAAAATATAGGGCTATTGCTGGTTTGTCTATGGGTGGTGGCGGAAGCTTTGTATATGCTTTACATCATCCTGAAATGTTTGCTTCTGCGTGTCCACTTAGCGCATACTTGGGAGAATTANATTTTGATTCTTTTTACGCTTCTTTTCTTAAAAATCAAAAANACGTAAATAAAGAGCGTTTATTAGATTATTTCAAGAATCATAATGTAATCTCATTAATTACAACNGGGGACGTNCAAAAAATAAATAGTGTTAGGTGGTATATTGATTGTGGGGATGATGATTATTTATTTGAAGGTAATTCACTAGTTCACATTAGTATGAGAAAAAGAAACATTAAACATGAATATAGGGTTAAAGACGGAAAACATAACTGGACCTATTGGAGAGCATCTTTATCTGATGTTTTGATCTTTATTTCTAAAGGGTTTAGGAGGTCTTAATTGTTTTTTATTATTTGCTTTTTTTGGTTACAGCTAATTTTAAATACTTTGGGTCTAAACAACAATTAAGGAAATTTAGTTATCCATTTTTTATCTGAGGAACCATCATCATAGATGAAAATCAGAATTTCATTAATTTCTGCATTTGGATCTACCCTATTACCTAACATATTATATACTGCAATAATCTTTTTGTTAGATTGAGCTTCAACTTCATTTAATGACGTGGATTGATCTATCATAGAAATACTGATTCCTCCATTAGAATTATTATTTAGAAGAGGGTCGTATACTACACCAAATATAGTTGTACATGTCCACCCGTCTACAATTGTCATATTCAACATTAAAGTTAATGTGTCAAGAATGTTTGATGAGTAAGTATCTTCCGAAAGATTACTGCTCCATATACAATTATTACAAAAAGAAGAAGTATCAAAAGCTTGATTAACTAGATCCTGANCNTTCCAATAATAATAAGCTCTCCACCTATGTTCAATATTAGACGATATTAAACCCGCAATAACAAGGCTATCCACATTGGATCCAACTTGAAAAGAATTTGTGTTTCCAGAATTACCAGTTGCTCTAATCTGCAAATAATCACAGGGAGTTCCTATTTGTGCTAGAGATATATGAGCTAGTCCAAATAGAATTATTAATGTTAAAAACAGTTTTTTCATTAATTACATTTATAATTTTAGTATGAAAATTAATTGTCTTGCAATAAATATGTTAAAAAAAGAATATANATAACTACTTTTTTATTGTAAATTTTTTAATGATAATTTTTTTACTAGTCTCCAACCTTAATATATATACATTGGGTATAAAATTTGAAATATTTATCTGATTTCCCANATTGCTGCTTTCATATACGACTTCTCCTAAAATATTGGTAATAATAAATCTGCTTATTTTCAAGTTAGTTTCGATGTTTAGACGCTCTTTTGCTGGATTAGGATATATTTTCACCTCTTCTTTGTTCAATTTATTCATTCCAACTGAACCCGAATCTCCTATAGTTATATTATTACAATAGTTTATATCACTACAGGTTGTTATAAGGTTNAANCATGNCGTATAGTTTCCAGGTGACTGGTATGTATGCCATGGGCTATTAGATGAGCTTGTAGAGCCATCTCCAAAATCCCAAGAATAACTTCCTGGTGTGGAAATATTTGTNAAATCAACCCTAAAACCAGNAATATTATAAGTAAAACCAACCGAATCTGCTGGTGGTTCAGTTATATTAAACAATGCTGAGTCTTCACAACCGTTTATATCTGATATATTAACAGAGTAGGTTCCTGCAGATAAACCACTAAGACTTGAAACATTACCAAAGCCTGCTCCCCAGTCATATACAAGCCCTGANCTACCAGTAACATTAACTGAAACTGAACCGTTATTTGCCCCATTACATGAAATATTATAAAGGCTTGTAGTTAAAAATAAATTGGTTAAATAACTTAGATTATAATCGATAATAGTGTCGCACTGCAAAGAATCTGTTATGGTTAAAGAATATATTCCAGGAGAAAGACTATTTAATGTTGTGTCATTTCCAAGGCTATTTGCCCAATTAAACGCATAATAAGACGATCCTCCAGAAACAGAAACANTTATACTTCCATTATCTATTCCTGAGCATTGGGGTTGGGTAACATTGCTTGTTACATTCATTCCACATATTTGAGCTTGGGGAACACAAAAATTATTAATCTCTTGGCTTCCATAATCTGCATTCGCTGCAATTGTAGATGCTAAAACACTTCCGCTAGAAAGGTCTGTGATAGTATAGTCTCCGTCTACACTACAAGAATTCCATTGGGATCCATACATTCCATCACCATAACCATCATTTATTATGAAATCGTAACACCCTACTGCTAAACAAATATTTGTAGCAACATATTCACCTCCTGAAACGTCTGAATATGGCCCTCCACTAGCTAAAACATTTGAGTTTGCATCTTCTATTGTCCAAGTAATTTCAGACCCCCAACAATCTGTATTAAGCTCTAATAAAATGTCTTGCCCTCCAATTGTTGCAACATAACTTGTGCTTGCCGCATCATTAAGTGGGTTGCTGTCTATGCTTCCGTTTGGAAGGGTGGTAAAGGCGCTAAATGTGTGTGAGCCGCCAGTCGTTGTAACATTTGGGAAAACTATTGTTTCTGATGAGTTAGGAAGAAGGTTACCCGTCCAATTATAAACATTATTAGTAACCCCATCAAAACCATAATTAATTGTAACAGAATCTAAGTTATTGGTGCCGTAGTTTCTAAGTGACATTTCTACATCAAAATAATCAACACAATATGCTCCTGAAGGCGAACTAATAGCNGAAATACCTGCATCATTTGGAAGNGTTGGNGTGTTNGGGTCCCACCCATTGTCTGTAGTAGTNTTCACTCCACATGAACTTGAAGAAAGGTAGTTACTTACTCCGCTATTCCATGAAATTCCNAGTCGACCATAATAATCGTATTGCCCATTATTATTTGTTCCTGAGCACGCTGCAGCACCACCATAAAGCTGACCTATAACTCTATGGTTTTGATCAAATAACGGAGACCCTGAAGAACCCGGTTCTGTAACCCCTTCTTCCCATTGGTTAATATACCATACTGATGCACCACCGGCATTAGAATGATATGGAGCGTCGTTTTCCCTACATATTTTTTTCACATCTCCAGATGGGTGATGAATACATGTTGCCTGAGTAACTGTTGTAGCGTCAGATGCGTCCCAACCAGCAAAAAAACAATTCCATGTCTGAGCATCAGTAAGTGTCATGTTGTTAAGCTCTAATAAAGCAAAGTCAGCAGATGTTCCGCTTGCCAATACTGTTGCCCCATTTGCTGTTTGGTCGTATGGTGGTCCTGGGTCTACAGAGTTTGCTGTTGTAGCACAAGACTCTGTTCCGGGAGGGCTTTGCCAGTTGAATCTAAAAGCCCAAGATCCTGTCCCCCCTCCAAGACAGTGATTGGCTGTTAAAAAATATGGTGTTCCATCGTTACACGTGTTATTAACTAATGCTCCTGTACATATTCCACTTCCACCAACAACAATCATTGCAACAGACCTTATTTCATTATCCCACCCATTGCCTAAAGGACAATTAACATCAATATTACAATCTCCAGAAGAGTTTAAAGCCCTAGAAAGCTTGTTTTGAACAATGTCTAAACTTCTATAGCCATGAATAACATTAGAAATAGTAAATCTTCCTTGGCCCATAACGTTTGATGGTTCAAAATATTCTACTATTATCTTTTGCCCGTGAACTAGTTCTGTTCCAAGTTCGCCGTCTGATCTATTATTTCGATTAGTGTAAGCTCCTACTCTATTTGTTTTATTAATATCATATAAATACAAGCTTGCTCCTTCAGGAAGACAATAGTTCTTTAGAAGAATGTTGATAGTAATCGCCTCTTTACATTCA
>PBJU01000015.1 GCA_002721285.1 Crocinitomicaceae bacterium | reverse complement strand
CTCAATAACGGAATAGAAACACCAAAATTTATGCCATTATTAATTAGCCCAATATTTTCTAACAAAATAGCAGATTCCGTGTAATGATAACCAAATGAATAACTCGATTTGGTAAATATAGATTTATTGTTATTTGACCAGTCTAAATTTGGTGTTATTCGATATCCAATAGCCATAGTAGAAGAAGACCCTAATGGTAAAGATGTCTGATTAGATGAATTTGTAGTTTCGTTAAAATTTGACCAATCTGAAATAGAATACTGTAAAGATAAATCCCAACTTCTTTGTGAATTTTTATTTTTTCCAAACCCTATTCCAAAAGACATTTTCGATGGAATTGAAATTTCACTTTGTTTATTTTCTACATTTTCAAGTGTATCAAATGGGATTTCTTGAACTCCAAAATTATATAAGAAAGTATATGCATAAAGGTCATTATTGGAATTTAAATTTGGACCCATAGAAATACTAGATCCAATCCTTAAAAAATACCTATTTTTTGAAGATGTTTTAAACCTTTTAAAGAATTGAATTCCTCCATCAAAATTCCAACCACTTATTGAAGACCTTTGGTGGATTCTAGAATTATACGAACTTGGAGAAGTATGAATGAAGGAACTAATATGGTTTAAAGTCCCAAACAAATAAGAAGCATTAAAACCAATAGAAAGTCTTGTAGAGTCTCCTTTGTTTATAATGTTAAATCCATTACCAATTAATAATTTATTAATAGAGCCATCCCCATTAAATCTACTTGTAACTATTGATGTGTCTACAACACTTTCACTAGAAACTTCATAACCAACAGATGACATTGGAATAATTCCTATTACCATACCCCATCTCCTAGTCAAAGGTAGACCTAGAAACATATTATTTAAACCAAAGTTATTTCCAGAAGAAGTTTTAAACTCATCATTATAGTTAGATTCATAAATAGAATTTTTACCAGTTAATGACACATCAAATAATGGATTGTGTTTGACAAATTGTGAGTAAGAAGCTGGATTACTGATGTTTATATATCTTGGATCAGAAAAAGCGACTGAAGTGTTTGACCAACCTAAATAATGTGCCGACTGGATGGTGTTAATTTCTCCAATGCCATACCTTGAAAAGGGTGATGTATTCAACTGCTGAGAAAACAAAGAAAAGTTAATTAAAATAAATAGTATAAAGAATAAATTTCTACTTCTCATTGTTATTTAGAATGGTGTTTAATCCAATCATGGTTAAATTTTCAACTGCAAAGATGCCATTTTTTTCAAATTCTACAATTGAATTAATAAACTCACTGTCTCCACCAGTGAAAAAGATGCTTAATATTGGGTGTTTTTGACGATATCTTTCAATAATACTAATAATTTCTCCGGCCATTCCATTAACAACTCCAGAAATAATAGATAATTTTGTATCCGAACCAATCAATTTAATATCTGCAGATTTAACATCTAATAGTGGTAATTTTTCTGTAAAAGCATTAAGTGCTTTAAAACGCATTGTTAATCCGGGACTTATTGCACCACCATGATAACAATTATTGGAATCAACAAAGTCAAATGTCAAACATGTACCAGCATCAATTACAAGTGAATTAGAATTAGGATTTTGAACAAATGCCCCAACCGCATTTGCTATCCTATCTTTACCAATAGTGTCCATCGATTGGTAGGAAAATTGGATAGGGAAATCTAGTTTACTAGATAAAGAAATTAAATTAGGATACTTATTTAGTAATTCAGATTCTAGATTTTGATTGCCAACGTTAGAAATAATACCACTATTAAAGTTCAAATCCTTTAAATATTGAATTAATTTAGAATATTCTAAAACTTCATTATTGAGCAAAAAATCTTCATTGAAAGTAGCTACTTTCACATTTGAATTCCCTATATCTATGACTAAATTCATTTTTTCTTAACAAAAAATCCGGAGCAAGTCCGGATTTAAAGATATATTGAAAATTAACAGCTTGAATTCAAAAAATAAAAAATCTTATTTATTGTTTGATTCCGTGTTTTTAAATTTATTTTTTGTTAATGAGTTAGCAGCATCAACAATTGAGTCTTTATTTATATCCGATGCTAATACTTCCATTTCAGTTTTAGCCAAAGAATCTTCTGATTTTAGGTTATTTTCAACCTGACTAATTTCATCTGTTTTTTTAGAACAACATTCCTTTTTCTTAGAACAGCATTCTTTTTTAGACTCTTCACTTGAAACGTCTGTTTCTTGCATTACTGTAGCATGTGAATGACCATTTGAATCACCTACATGACTTCCGCCTAATATTGGAGCAATAACTAATCCTATTAAACAAGTTAACTTAATAAGTATGTTCATTGATGGGCCTGAAGTATCTTTAAAAGGATCCCCAACAGTATCACCAGTAACAGCCGCTTTATGAGCATCTGACCCTTTATAGGTCATTTCTCCATTAATTTCAACACCAGCTTCAAAAGATTTTTTTGCATTGTCCCATGCACCACCTGCATTGTTTTGGAAAATTGCCCAAAGAACACCACTTACTGTAACACCAGCCATGTAACCACCTAACATCTCTGCTACAATCATATTGTTTTCAGGGTAAATTACCATCCCAATTAATACAATAGCTATTGGGAAACCTATAGTTAAAATTCCAGGTAATAACATTTGCTTTAATGAAGCTTTAGTAGAAATATCAACACATTTATCATATTCAGGTTTACCAGTTCCTTCCATTATACCAGGAATCTCTTTAAACTGTCTTCTTACTTCATAAACCATTTCCATGGCAGCTTTACCCACAGAATTCATCGCTAATGCAGAAAAAACAACAGGAATCATTCCTCCAACAAATAACATAGCTAATACAGGAGCTTTAAAAATATTAATTCCATCTATTCCTGTGAAAGTAACATATGCTGCAAAAAGTGCTAAAGATGTTAATGCAGCAGACGCAATAGCAAAACCTTTACCAGTTGCAGCAGTAGTATTACCAACAGAATCTAAAATATCTGTTCTTTCTCTTACAATGGGTTCTTGTTCGCTCATTTCAGCAATACCACCAGCATTATCAGAAATAGGACCAAAAGCATCAATCGCTAATTGCATAGCAGTTGTTGCCATCATTGCTGATGCAGATAACGCAACTCCATAAAAGCCAGCAAAAGCATAAGACGCCCAAATAGCCCCAGCAAATAATAAAACGGAAGAAAAAGTAGAAATCATTCCGGTAGCTAAACCTGCAATAATATTAGTTCCTGCTCCTGTAGAAGATTGTTGAACAATCTTTAAAATTGGCTTTTTACCAAGGCCTGTGTAGTATTCAGTAAATGAAGAAATTGCAGCTCCTACAACTAATCCAACCAGAGTAGCATAAAAAACACGCATTGAAGAAATTTCTTTTACCCCTTCTCCGAAAAATGTCATTTTCATTGTTTCTGGCAGCATCCATTGAACTAATCCAAAACAAGCAATAGCAACTAAAATAATAGACGTCCAGTTACCAATATTTAATGCTTTTTGAACTTCCGCTTCTTTAGCATCATTGGATTTAATTTTAACAAATAATGTTCCAATAATCGAAATAATAACGCCAACACCAGCAATAGCCATTGGAAGAAGAATAGTTCCTATTCCACCAAAAGCATCTTTTATAGCACCACCCATATCTTCAATAACGTAATTTCCAAGAACCATAGCTGCAAGTACTGTTGCTACATATGAGCCAAACAAATCAGCTCCCATTCCTGCAACATCTCCAACGTTATCTCCTACATTATCTGCAATAGTGGCTGGGTTACGAGGATCATCTTCAGGAATGCCTGCTTCCACTTTACCTACTAAATCAGCTCCAACATCAGCAGCCTTTGTATAAATACCTCCACCAACTCTTGCAAATAATGCAATTGATTCAGCTCCTAATGAAAATCCAGCTAAAGTCTCTAAAACAATTGTCATATCAGTTGTAGAAGTCCAAACTCCATTCATGAAAAAATGAAAGAAAAGAATAAAAAACCCTGTTAAACCAAGAACAGCTAAACCAGCAACTCCTAATCCCATTACCGTTCCTCCTCCAAAAGCAACTTTTAAAGCATTTGGTAAACTTGTTTTTGCAGCTTGAGTAGTTCTAACATTAGATTTAGTGGCAATTTTCATACCCATATTACCCGCTAAAGCTGAAAAAATAGCTCCTATTATAAATGCAACTATGATTAGATAATGTGTAGTTGGCACTATTGTAGCAATTACTGCAAGTAATATACTTGCTCCTATTACAAACATTGTAAGTAATCGATATTCAGCTTTTAAAAAAGCTAAAGCGCCTTCATAAATGTGATCAGAAATTTCTTTCATTTTTCCATCACCAGCATCCTGGTTCATCACTTGAGCCTTTTTTATAAACATGTATAAAAGTCCGAACAACGATAATATGATTGGTAAATAAATTGCGATTGATTCCATTGTGTTATTAATTAATAAATTTTAGGTGTGCGAAATTATATTTTTATTTAAAACTTAACAAATTACATTAGACAAATTAACCTCTATTAGAATTTAACAGAGAAAATTATTGAATAAAAATAGTCTTTAATAAAAAAAACAGAAGATCAAGCATGATTAAGAGGACATTTTTTACAAGGCTTACCTTTTTTTTTATATTTCTTACAACACTTCTTCTTAGACTTAAATTCTATATTAAATAATATGCCTAATTCTGCATTAGTATTATATAGAGGGCAATTTTCTTTTATTTAAATTGCAAAACTATTTTAAAGAAAAAAAATAACAATACCCTTTTTGAGGTATATTTAAATAACTTATTTATAAAATGAAACAAAATATTACGTTATTTCTTTGCTTAATATGTATTTCTTTTTATTCTCAAATTGATTATTTAAAAAACTACATTCCATATGATACATCCAGCTATTCTACACACCCAATAATTAAAATAAAAACATGGATTCATATCGTTCAAAAAAGTAAAATTGATCCTAAAAACTTAACTTCTGATTCAATAAGCTATTTATCTAAACAATACCAATGGATAAATCAAATGTATGCAAAGCTTAAACCCCCAACTCTTCCTAATCAAAATGGCGAAACCCCTTATATTCAAAATGCAAGAGTGAAATTTGTAATTGATACAATTTCCTATCACATTGATGAAAACGCATGGGATAGGCTAAAAAGTATATCTGAAAAAAATAAAGCTAAATGGCTTGAAATATTAAAGATAGATGCTGAAACCAATACAATTTTAATTAAGGGGATAAGAGATAGATATAAGCCTATTTTAGATAGTGTAATAATTTGTGAAACAGAATTTAACAATACTATTTTAAATGTGATAAAAGCAGAAAGAGATGGAAGGAATACCCGTTTACATATTAATGAAAAATTATCTTTTTCTGAAGATAGTATTGGATATATAAGTTATTATAAAGAAATAAATAAAAATTGCCATAAAGATAATTGGTCAAAAATTACAAATGAAAATAAAGAATACTTGCATGTTTTTTATACTGGATCTTCCAAAGATGCTCCTGCATTTGGTTGTGGTCCCTCTCCATACTTTCTAAATATTTCAAGAGTTATTAATAATGGTGATTATGCATCAGCACAACTTATTGCTCATGAACTTGGGCACTGTTTAGGATTAAGACATACGGACAATCCACAATTTAAAGATCTACCAAAAACAGATCAGTTTGGTTGGATAAAATGTAATAATAGTACTGCTAGTAATAATATAATGGGATATAATACCTGTAGAAATTATTTATCTCCCTTGCAAGTGGCTTACATTCACTACAGATATTCCAATAACGAAAATCTATTTGGCTGCNTAAAGCAAAACTATAATCCNAATCAACCNATATACATTAGAAAAAATACNAAATGGGNAAAGAGNNTAATATTAGAAAAAGATATAATTGTCAAAAAAAACAAAANATTAACTATTTCAAATAATTTAATTATGGCTGATAATTCTTCTATTTATTTAGAAAAAAAAGCTAAACTTATTTTAGATAGTGGTAAAATATTTAACCCAAATAATAAATGGAATGGAATTATAAAATGTAGATCTGAATTTAAAAAAAATAAAAAACCAATATTTAAAAGNAATATNCCATTAATTGATGTAGTAAATAATGGGAAAATAACTTATTGATCTATTTCAAAAATAGGTTTTTGCTTCTCTTGTTCTTCAACTCCTATTTTTTTTAAAAACTTATTCAATTTTGAAGAATCTTTTTTTGAATTAACTATTTTCTCTTTAACANAGGGGGTATCAATAGGTNTTATCGTATTTTCNCTACTATCTTCTTNTTCCCATTCAACCTCAAAAACTGGTGGATTTACTATGTTTTCAGTTTCAATTTCTTCTCCTTTTATAATCTTTTTAATTATCTCCTTTTCTTGATTTATCTTATCTTTTCTNACCTTCTTAATCTCCTTTTTATCTAAGCCATAATTTAAATCATTAATATGNCCATAGATAAGTAAAAACAATTGCTTNCCTAGTTCCTCATCATCAATATTATCTCTTTTATCTTTTCTTATTTCTTTCCAATTAAANTTTAAATGGTAATCAATNGAATCACTATGATCATAATAACCATGAAAATTAAAATTCAATAAATCATTTNTTATTGNAGTTCTATCCACATTAACACGACCATTTNTTATAGAAACATTTGAATAAAAATCTTCAAAAACCACTTTGTCAATATGTCTTTTATAATAATCCAAGTCCATAATATTCCTAGTAATTATACTACTTTCAAAATAATCTAATANCTCTTCNAAAAATGGATATTCAATCAATTGNATTNTTTCAAAATTGTTANTNGATAGTAGTTGAATATTTTTCAAACCAATTGGCTCTTTAGAATTGTAAAAAANCCTAGCTGAAAAATTACTTGACCATTTTCCTGATAAATGTTTATCCTTAATTANCGATTGGTTAAAATTTTTAAATTCTGCAAAAAACTCATTCAATTTTATTCCTTTTATATCTCCTTTAATATCTAAATAAGGATTAATCAAATCTAAATTAGAGCTATTGATATTTAAATNGTANTCNCCCCCTTGGCCTTTCATCTTAATCGATTCAATTTTGAGTTTATCTGAAACAGAAATCTTATTAAGATCTAGATCNGTAAAAATTAAACTGTCATAATGAAATAGCCCTGCACTTAAATTACCATTNAATAAAACATTAAAATTTGAATTTGAAGAATCTTGATTATTAGTGAAATAATAAAGCCAATTATCCAATTTAAAGGTCTCAAAATCAAAATTAAAATCCCCAACAATTTCTTTTGAATCATCAAAAGCTAATTTCATCCAATTATTTAGCTTAAAATATAGCTTACACTTATCCTCTTCTAACAGTAATTGATTAGCTAAAAAAGTAACCTCTTGATTGTTTAAATCTATTTTAGCATCTTTAATATTAGCTGTTAAATTTAAAATTGAATCCCTTAAAAACACCTCATCAGATAAAATAGAACCATTAATCTTATTAATAGTTTTTTGAGTTAGATTTATCTCTGAAATAACATCAAAATCAATTTTCCCTTTAAATTTAGATCGAAAATCAGGGAGCCAATAATTTACATTTTTCAAATCTAGACCTCCTTTTAAATCAATGTTTAATTTGGGTTGATGAAAGTCTATTAATTTGAATTTACCTTTTATTTCATTATCCTGCATTAATGCGGAAAAATCCGAAATTTCTAGAACTTGGTTTCTATTATTGAATTTTCCATCTAGATATATATTTGATAAATTAATGTTGTTCTGCTTATCTTCAAATGAAGCATTCTCAGCTTTAAAATCAGATGTGAACAATAAAGGTTTACTTGGTGAAAGTTCTCCTTTTAAACTAGCGGTAAACTTTAATTCTCCACTTGAATTATATCTATTTAATATAGCTAAATCATTAATAGGAAAAACACTAAAAACTTCAGATAATTGAATCTTTTTACCAATTAGGATTAAATCAACATAATCACTTTTTGAAGAAATATAATTTCCTTCAACACTAAAATGCATGTCAGCAATTTCAAGCTCACCTTTATCAATTGTCAAGTTATAAGGGTTATTTTGAACTTTAATAATGAGAGAAATTTTAGCTTTTTTGTTATTTATATAATTGATTTTATCTAACCTAAAATGATTAATATTTAAATTAGAATTGATTTCTAAATCATACATATCAGAAGTGAAATTCCCTCTTAATGAAGAGTTTTTAACGGAAAAACTATAATCCTGATTCAATAAATCATTTTTATATAAAAAAGAAAAATCAATAAAAGTTAATTTCTCTAAAACAAATCTTAATTGATTATTATCATTTTCATTTCTGAAAACCAAAAAGTTTTTTTCACCATTTGTATAAATGTGAATTTTACTAAAGCCATCATAAGCAACTAATTCTCTAACACTATATTCTTTTTTAAAGAAATCTAGAGCTGAAAAACTTAAATCTAATTTTGAGCTATATAATAAGGTGTCTCTCTTATTAACGGGATCTAAAATATTTATATTATCTATGGAAATTGAAACTAATGGAAAATTAGAAAAAATACTAAGGGAAATATTGTCAAATGAGATTGGTGAATTTAATTTATTATTAACCTGGTTTAAAGTAATCTCTTTTATCTCCTTATTATAGTACTTAGAAAAAATAAAAACAGAACTAATAAATAATATAAACAGAATAGTAAATATTATAGTAAAATATTTAATTCCTTTAATTAATATTCTATAGAATGTTTTTTTAGTCATTACTAATTGACAACTTATATCGTATGGTAATTCATCTTAATTTNATTAACAAAATGAGTGCCAATTTTTAATTGGCAAATATCTATTATTCAACAAGTCTGATGTTATCTAATGAACTTTTCAAAACTGAAATATCTTTTAAATACCGATTTCTCAAAGTATCAGGTATGGGGTCTTTGCTAGGAATATTCATTTTTAATGGGTTTTGAGGTTTTCCGTTAATGTAAACTCTATAATCTAAATGAGGGCCCGTACTTAATCCTGTACTTCCTACTTCTGCAATTTTCTCTCCTTGTTCCACAAAAGACCCAACTTTTATACCCTTAGCAAATTTCAATAAGTGTAAATATTTAGTTACAACGTTTCCAAAAGTGTGCTTAATCTTAATCATTTTACCAGCACCGCCAGATCTTGCTGCAAAAATTACTTTACCATCCCCAGTTGAAACCACATCAGTACCGGAAGGTGCCGCATAATCCACTCCGTAATGAGGTCGATATATTTTTTTAATAGGATGAAGTCTGCTGTGAGAAAATTTTGAAGAAATTCTTACATATTCTAGAGGAGCAGATAATAAAGCCCTTTGCATGCTCTCTCCAGTTTCGTTATAATAATGCTTAACCTTCTCTGTTGGGGACAAATACTGAAAAGCATAAAGATCTCTTCCCATATGATTAAATACCATTGCTTTTATATCTCCTACACCAATAAATTTACCATCAACATATTTAGATTCATAAATGATTTTATAAGTATCATTTGGTTGAACATCAAAAAAATCAATTGTCCAAGCGTATAAATTAGCAACATTAGAAACTAATGCTGGTGTCAATTTATTATCAATAAAACTCTGCCATAAACTATAGTTGATCTTACCACCAGATTGCTTTAATCTGACTACAATCGGTTTTTGNACTAATTCCATATTAACAGAATCTTTAAAACTCATTACCACAATTTCTGTTGGAGAATGCTGATATAGAAATTTTGATAAAGATGAAGAATCCTTTTCTTTTAACATGTAATACATGTCACCTGGATAGATTTTTCTTATATCATATATAGATTTGAAGTCTGTAGCTAGAATATTTATGTCACTAAAGGAAATTCCTAAGTTTTGTAAAATTTCTCCAAAACTTTGGCCAGGTTTTACTCTAGAACTATCAGCTGAATAAATTTCAGTACTAAATCCATGAATTTTCTTATAAATAATTTTTGGTGAATTATTTATGTCTGTGTTTTGATCCATTGAGGATTCAGAATTAGATGATTCGCATTGTGTTATAATGAATAATAAAACAATTAAACTTCCTAAAAAACTACTTTTTAAAAANAAACTTTTCATAATCAATACAATAATATAACTACATGAAGATTTTCATTAAATAAAATCGATAAATTATAAACAGTAAAATGTTGTTTAAAACTAGAAGAAATTTGAATTATGAATCAAATTAAAATGCTCTTTTTGATTTTTTGACTTAAAGAAAATAAAACCTAAAGAAAAGATATCAATACTTAGCATCACTTTAGGATCTTTACAAATTATTGACCAAGCCTGTTTCATTTCTTTCGACCAGTAAATGTCATCAAAAATAAAAATGGTATTCTCATTGGAATTATCCTTTGCCCAATTAAAATACCTTAATGTTGCCTCTTTGGAGTGATTACCATCAAAAAAAACCAAATCATACTTTTGCTTAAATAATGCTTCAAGAATATTGTCAAAATTATCGTTTATGATTTCAACATTTTTAAGTTTTAATATTTGAAAATTACTTTTTGCAATATTTGCTATCGTTGGGTCCCCTTCAATTGTTGTTATTTTAGACTTTTTATTAGCATTGGAAATATAGGAGGTGGTAAAACCAAGAGAAGTGCCTATTTCAAGTATTGTGCTCGGTTTAAAATAATTTACAACTCTAAAAATTAGCTGAGATTTTTGATGGCTTGACTGAACCTTATTAGCTAGTTTTTTTAAACTAATTGTATTTGATTTATTGTACTTTGAACCAGCTCCTAAATCTGTTAACTGAATAGTTTTGTTTTTTTTTAATAACGATTTTCTTAAATATTCTACACTTAAATAGGTGTAGTAAATTTCCTTATCGTCTAATATATCTTGAATAAATGAATGTACAAATGGAGAATGAATATTGTATTTCGTTCTAGCATTAATTAGAAACCTAATGTACATCATGGCTTTTAAAAACATGCCCAAATTTAATCCTTTAGTTGATTTTAATTTTATAAAAGACATTATCTATTAGATTTGTATTCATGAATGAAGATAATCAAGAAAAAGAACTTTCTTTTTTAGGGCACTTAGAAGAATTAAGATGGCGACTTGTCCGTTCTAGTGTTGTTATTATTCTAACAGCAATTGTTTTGTTTTACTATACGGACCCTATAGTAAACAATGTGTATATAAGCATGTCTAAAACTTCATTTCCAACTTATAAGTTTTTTTGTTTCATTTCTTCACAATTAGGGCTTAGTGATATACTTTGCGCTAATGATATTCCTATTCAGATTCAATCTATTGAAATGACTAAACAATTTTCTACAAATATGTATTTTGCACTTATTGGAGGGTTAATTGTTTCTTTCCCATTTACATTTTACCAGATTTGGTCATTTATTAAACCCGGACTTAAAAACAATGAAGCTAAAGCCACTAGATGGATTGTATTTAATGCTAGTATTTTGTTTTTCACAGGNATTCTCTTTGGGTATTTTCTAATTAGTCCTTTATGTGTTCAGTTTTTTGGAGGTTATAAATTAACTGCGCAGATTCAAAACAACTTTACTATTAGTTCCTATATGTCTATGATTACTACATCTACTTTTCTAACAGGNCTATTATTTGAACTACCTGTTATTATGTATTTGCTTGCTAAAATTGGGATACTAGGAGCGGATGTACTTAAAAAATACAGAAAACATGCATTGGTTGGCGTTTTAATACTCTCTGCTATAATAACTCCACCTGATGTAATTAGTCAACTTTTAGTAACTTTTCCAATTTATTCCTTATATGAATTAGGGATATTAGTAGTTAAATCTGTTGAAAAAAAGAGATTAAAAGAAATAAATTAAAATTGCAGAACCAATTATGGAGTTAAAAGCAGAAAATATTAATAAATCTTATAAAGGAAGACAGGTAGTAAAAGGAGTCTCTTTAGAAGTTAAAAAAGGAGAAATAGTTGGGTTATTAGGTCCAAATGGTGCTGGTAAAACTACTTCTTTTTATATGATTGTAGGTTTAATTAAGCCAGATGTTGGAAAAGTATATTTAAACAATCAGAATATTACCAAAACCCCAATGTACAAAAGAGCGAAAATGGGAATTGGTTATTTACCACAAGAAGTATCTGTATTTAGAAAATTATCTGTAGAAGACAATATCTTNTCTATTTTGGAAATGACATCACTTTCTAAAAAACAACAAAAAATAAGGCTTGAAGAACTNATNGAAGAATTTGGATTAGGTCATGTCAGAAAAACATTAGGAATTAAACTATCAGGAGGTGAAAAAAGAAGGACTGAAATTGCTCGCTGCTTAGCCAACGAACCTGATTTTATTTTGTTGGACGAGCCTTTTGCTGGAGTAGACCCCATTGCTGTTGAAGATATTCAAAGAATTGTTTTAAAACTAAGAGAAAAAAATATTGGAATATTAATCACAGACCACAATGTCCAAGAAACATTATCTATTGTAGATAGGGCGTATTTACTTTTTGAAGGAGCGATTTTAAAATCTGGATCTGCTGAATCATTAGCAGAAGATAAACAAGTAAGAAAAGTGTATTTAGGTCAACATTTTGAATTAAAGAAAAAAACTATTGATCTATAATCATTGG
The DNA here is from genome assembly GCA_002721285.1 of Crocinitomicaceae bacterium. Next base: position 22,080 of record PBJU01000015.1, on the reverse strand, counting down.
CTCTTATATTAAATATTGAAACTTCTACAAAAACTTGCTCAGTAGCCATTGGGGACAAACATAAATTAATCGCTTATAAAGAAATTAAAAGTGATCAGTTTGTTCATGGAGAAAAATTGCATTTGCTTATTAAAAATTTATTTGATGAAAAAAAAATAAATCTTAACCAGCTAGATGCAATTTCAATTGCTGCAGGACCNGGATCTTTTACTGGATTAAGAATTGGAGTATCCTCAGCTAAAGGGTTAGCATATGCATTAAATATTCCATTAATTAGTGTAATTACAATGGACTTAATGATTAATTNCTATTCTATTAACCAGCAAGAAGAAAACACTATTTTTTTCCCAATGATTGATGCTAGAAGAGATGAAGTCTATACTGCAGGATATAACCATAAAAAAGAAATGATTATCCCTGTCAATGCAAAAATTGTAAATCAAGAATTTTTAGCGTCTTTAAAAAACTATAAAAAGGTATATTTTCTTGGAGAAGGAGCAAGTAAATTTATCCCTTTATTTAAATCTAATAACCTAATTATAGATGATTGTCATATCATATCTGCAAAAGGTATGGTTGAAATTTCTTATTCAAAATATCAAAAACAAGATTTTGAAGACATTGCCTATTTTAACCCCTTTTATTTAAAAGATTTTCTTCCAAATAAAAAAACACCTAATCAAGTTTAATTATAATTCAATTATTTATTGATATTTGCCGAGTTTTAAAGTTTTATGAGTTTATTTTATAAAAAAGCATCTGAAGAATCTCCATTAATTTCATTTAATGCTGAAACAGGTTTATTACTTATTGATGGAAGCTGCAATATGGCAGATCCAGACTCGTTTTTTTTAGAATTATCTAATTGGATAGATAATTATTCTAAATCTCCTAACAAAAAAACTATTTTAACTATTAAAATTGAATCTATTAACATCTCTAACTCTAAGTTTTTACTTAATATAATTTATCAACTTGAAGAAATTTTTAAAAGTGGAGAGGAAGTTAAAATACGATGGGTTTTTAATAATGATGAAGATGGCAATTATGAGTTAGGAAGNGATTATGCTGAAATGGTTAGTGTGCCATTTGAATTTATAGAAACAGTTCAAAACTTCATGACTACCATTTAAAATTTACATTTTATAACAAAATAAAAATATGAGCAAAAATTCACATCTAGTTATATACGCTATAATATTTAGTTGCTTAGTTGCATTATTTATACTCCAAATTAACAGTAAAGAAAAATCACCTGAAAAGATTACAAATAAAGAAAATTTTGAATCAGAGAGTCAGATAAATTTGGATACAGATTTTACATCTGAGTTAATAATGGATAGCTCTGTAATTAATAACCCATCATTTAAAATTGCTTTTGTTAATAGTGATACTGTTTCTAAATATTATAAATATGCTCAAAAAGTGCAATCTAATTTACTAAGCAAAAGAAATGAAGCAGAAAGACAAATAAGAANTAAGTATCAATCTTACGAAAACTTNGTGAAAGACTTTGAAAAAGCTGCCCCAATTATGGGTGAAAGAGAGAAAATGGAGAAAGCTCAAAAAATAAGACTCCTAGAACAAGAAATTATGAAAGTAGANCAGGACCTCTCTGAGCAATTAGCAAATGAAGAGTTGACAATGACTCAATCTTACATTTTAAAAACAAATGANTATATGCAAGTAATAGGGAAAAATCTTGGTTATGATTATGTTCTAAGTTATAGAATTGGAGGCCCAATGCTGTATGCTAATCCAAATTTAAATATCACTTCAAAAGTGATTGATTTACTCAATAAAAAGTATCAAACTAATAATTAAGTAACAACTTAAAACTAAAATTCGTATATCTTAGGTAAATGTTTTACTGATATATGAAACTTCTTGTTTACATTGAAAAATATCAAAATGCAATTATTGGCACCTTGTTAATACATGTGCTAGTTTTTGTTTGGCTAAACATTCAAAGTGTTTCATTTTATGTTATTAAGCCAATAGAAAAAACCGTTGCTACACTTGACTATACAGAGCAAGAGCTTAATGAAATAATAGAACAAGAAATTAACAACGAGAATTTGGTTGAAATAAATATTACTAATGTTTCCTCTAATTTTGATCAAAATAAGCCATTAGATAAATCTCAGAAAGAACAATTAAAAGAAGATGTTATTAAAGATCTCAAGAAATTTGAAGAAGATCAGTTTAATGAACTTAATAAAGATAATCCTACANTATTAAATAATTTNGAAGAAAAAAAAGAAAAACTAAATGAAAATACTGTAATTAATAAATCAGTTGAAAAAATGGCCGCTGCCTCTTCTAAGTATTTATTAAAAGACAGGCATATGACATATCAAAAAATACCTTCTTATTTATGTAATGCATATGGTGTAGTTAGAATAGATATTAAAGTAAACCAAAAAGGCATAGTTACAGACTGTAAGGTCAACTCTAAACATACTAATACAACTAATGATTGTCTAATTAATAATGCAATAGAATATACCAAACAATGGAGATTTAATTCTGACTTTAATCAAAGTATGAGATCGTCAGGTTGGGTAGAATTCGTTTATTTGTCTCAATAAAAACCTTTTATTTTGAAAAACATTTGCCTTTTAATCTTTTCATTTATTTTTTTCACACCTGTTGAATTAATTGTGAATGCTCAGAACAATGCGGGCCTTCTTCAGGGAGANGAAATAATCACCTATTGGAATAGAGAAAAAAATCAAGTCAGAAGTATAGGTGAGTATAAAACAAAAGGGGTCCTTAGAATAGGATCAAAAATCGGATCTTGGAAATATTACTATCCAAATGGAAAATTACAAGAAGCTAGTAATTATTATGAAGGAGTATTAAATGGTGACTACTATTCATACTACGCAAATGGAAAATTAAAAATAAAAGGCTATTTCACATTAGGCGAGCCAGATTCTATATTTGAAGCCTATTTTTTTAATGGCAAATTAGCAGAAAAGGGAAATTATACCATAATCCCAAAAATAAATCCTTGGGATACTCTTCAATTAAATAATTACATTAACAAAACCGATGCTTTTAGTTCAGTTAAAACTGGAAATTGGTTCTATTATTATAACGATGGTAGAATAATGGAAGAAACTCAGTATAAAATATCTGACACTAATGAATATATTATTAATCACTATGATACTTCNGGAAAGCGTCTTGTTANAAATGGAAAAGGCATAATAAATAATTATTACCCTTCTGGTAAGTTAAAATCTATCCAGACTATCAATAATGGTTTAAAAAACGGCGAATATTTCATGTATAAACCTAATGGTAAATTAAGGATAAGTGGATATTATAATAATGGAATTATGGATAGCTTATGGGAGGAAAAATTCATTACTAGTGAACAAGTTTATCAGATTAAAAGTTTTAAAAACGGGATGAAACATGGGGTTTTTCAAGAATTTACAATTAATGGAGATCTTTTCATTAATGGAGAATATTTAAATGATAGAAAAAATGGAGACTGGGCTTATTATTACATGAATTCTAAAATGGATATGGAGGGGGGCTTTAACGAAGACCAACAACATGGATATTGGAAATATTATTACCCTAAAGGACAGCTTTACTATGAAGGAAACTTTGTAAATGGTCAAAAAGATGGGGACTGGAAGTTCTATTATAATAATGGTAACATTTGGAGAAAAGGAGTATTTAGTCACGACCAAAAAAANGGTCTATGGACAACNCTTTATGAAAATCAAGAAAAATCCATAGAGGGAAATTTNAAAAANAATCTAGAAGATGGTCTATGGAAATCGTGGTATGAAAATAGACAACTTAAAGATGAAGGATTTTTTAATGAAGGTAAAATGAATGCTCATTGGGATGGTTATTATGCTAATGGACAAATTAAATATTCTGGGGATTATGACAATGATTACAAAACTGGAAAGTGGACCTATTGGTCATCAGAGGGCAAAATAATAGAAATTAGAAACTATAAAATTATGTCTAATAAGAGTGCGCTAATCCCTAATGAAAATAGAATTGTAAAAAAATCTGTCAATCATGGAGAGTGGATTAAATATAGTGAGTATGATGAAAGTGTAAAGAGTATAGAAAATTACAATGATGGAAAACTCAATGGGAAGTCTAAATATTACTATCCTGGAGGTGTAATTATTAGTAGAGAAGTATCTTATCAAGAAGGACTACTAAATGGAACTTATAAATCTTATAATAGAAAAGGAAATATTATAAGTGAAATTGGCTATAAAGACAATAAGAAACATGGAGATATGAAGATATATAATAAAAGAGGAAAGCTGATATCACATGTTATTTATAAGAATGGAGTTAGGTCAAAAGATGTAATTAAAAAAATTACATTTAAATATTCTGGGCCAAAAAATAAAAAATAAGTAAATTATTGCTCTATACATTTAAATGGGAGCAACAATCATACATTTTCTAAGAAAGCTAATTGGTTTATTAAGCCTATTATTTTTTGTATTGAATTCAATTGCACAAGATGCTATATTAAGTGGGCAAATAATTGATAGTAAAGACAACGAACCTTTAATTGGCGCTAATGTTATATTAAAAAATGGGAAAGGGGTTTCCACTGATATTAACGGAAATTATTCCATTTCCATGGCAGTTGGGGAATATGAAATTACGTATAAATATATTGGATATTCCACTAAAGTAATGAAAGTCAATTTAGGTCCTGGAGAACAAAAAACGATTAATATTTCTCTTGTTGAAGAAACTAATTTATTGGATGATGTAGTTATTTCTGCAAGTAAATACGAACAAAAGTTAGCAGATGTGTCTGTTTCAATGTCTGTCATTAAACCTGCTTTGATNGAAAACAAAGCAACTAGAGATGCAGAGGCAATAATTGAACAAGTGCCTGGAGTTCAAATTAATGAAAATCAAGCAAGTATAAGAGGAGGAAGTGGTTGGAGTTATGGAGCAGGAAGTAGAGTCCTAGTGATGGTAGATGGAATGCCAATGTTGGCTGGAGATGCCAATGATATAAAGTGGTCTGCAATTCCTTTAGAAAACATATCTCAAATAGAAGTTATTAAAGGGGCTTCGTCTGTATTGTACGGATCATCTGCACTTAATGGAGTTATAAATATTAGGACTAATTATCCCAAAGATGAACCTATTACTAAAATTAATGTTTCCAATGGGTTTTATATGCCAGGTTATGCCAATAGAAAATTAACAGAACCTGATGGTTCAACGCTAATTGCATTAGATGGCTCAGATTCTATTGCTACAAGAAATGATCAAACTTGGTGGGATTCACCAAGAGGATATGCTCAAGCAAATTTCACTCATTTAAGAAAAATAGATGAATCCAATGAATTGGTTTTAGGTGGTTCATTTATGAAAGACCAAGGTTACAGGTATGATTCAAAAGATCAAAGGATTAGAATTAATGGAGGTTGGAAACATTTTTCTAAAAAATTAAAAGGTCTTTCCTATGGTATTAATTTAAATAACAATTTCAACAAGAGTGATGTTTTCTTCCTTTGGGAATCTGCTGATAGCTCTCTTTTTCCAAGTGCATACTACGAAAATGAATGGCCTGATTTCTCTTCTTATAATAATCATCCTGATACTTCTATTTTTAATTATAATAATTCTGTATATGATTCTACAACGACAATAAGTACTTCTTCTACATCAAGAATTATGATAGATCCTTATATCTCTTACATGGGAGAAAATGGCAACGAACATCAGCTAAAAACTAGGTTTTTTAGAACTGATAATCAAAATAATACTAATCAAGCATCTACTTCCAATTATTACTTTTCTGAATATCAATTTCAAAAGCGATTTGATAATAAATTGACTCTGACAACTGGGGCAATGAGTTCCTATACAAATGTTAAATCACAACTATATGGGGATCATAATTCCACTAATATTGCGGGATATATTCAGGGAGACAAAAAATGGAATAAGTTTAATCTTACTGCTGGAATGCGAATGGAATATTTTCAAATTGACAGTGTTCAATCCAAAGGAAAGTTATTTAACAAAGATTTAAATAGTCCTTTTCAACCTGTTTTTAGANTTGGGGGAACTTATCAACCTATGGAATACACCTTTTTAAGAGCATCTTATGGCCAGGGTTATCGTTTCCCATCTATTGCTGAAAAATTCGTCTTTTCTTCTGTNGGTGCATTAAATGTTTTTCCTAATTTCAATATTCAACCAGAGTATGGATGGAGTGCCGAAGTAGGATTAAAGCAGGGATTTAAAATCAAAAATTTTAAAGGATACTTAGATATTTCTGGATTTATTACTAACTATACTAATATGATGGAATTCATGTTTGGTTTTTATGATTTTAATGGTAATAATTTATCAGATGTTCAAGTAAATACAATAATTATGGAAGAGATTTCTCAGGGGATTTCACTTGATGAAATTTTAGGTAAACTAATAGGTGCTAGGAGTACTAATATTCAAAATGCCAATATCCCAGGATTTGAAATTAGTTTAGTTGGCCAAGGAAATATAACTAAAGATATTAGTTTTTCTATTTTGGCTGGATACACTTTTATAAATCCAACTGCTGTAAATCCTGACTCAGTATACATAGCAACTTTTAGCAATCCAGACACGATAAATCCTGCCAATTCTATTCTTAAATACAGAAATAAGCACATGGCTAAGATTGATTTTCAAATAGATTATAAACAAATCTCTTTTGGAATGAGTAGTAGATATACAAGCTTAATGGAAAATATTGACAATGTATTTGTTGAACCAATTTTAGGCATTGAAATCTTACCAGGTTATGGAGGCTATAGAAATGCTAGAATGGCAGCAGATGTAATATTTGATGCTAGAATAGCTTACCAAATAAATAAAAAGTCCAAATTTTCTATTCTAATGAATAACGTACTAAACAGAGAATACACTAACAGGCCCGGAAATGTAATGCCCCCCAGAACCATACTATGGCAATACTCTTTAACTTTCTAAACGTTCTACAATTTCAAAAACCAATTCTCCTTCAAAACCCTTTTGATTAAGGTATTTGCAAAGTTTTTGTTTAGCTGTAAAATCACTTTTTCTNCCAGATGATTCATGCTTTTTCTTAGCTTCCTCACTAATTAAAAAATAATATTCTTCCATGTCAATACTATCCAAAGCATCATCAATAAATTTTACTTCAATTCCTTTTTGAATTAAATGGTACTTGATTTTTAACTTNCCCCATTTATAGAATTTAAACCTATCATGAACAAATGCATTAGCATACCTTTTATGATCAATAAATTTGTCTTTTTTCAACTTATTTATCAATTGATTTTTCTCTACCAGTTTTAATTTAAACTTAACCGCATATTTTAATGCTTCATTAACAGATGTCTCTTTTTTAGAACATCTAGCAGATAACAATTGATAAGCCTTTTTAAAATCTTGACTTGGCATTATTTTTTAAGAATCCAGGAAGATATATTTTGTTGGGATTTAATTTTTCTTTTGAAATGGACAGCTTTTATTTTATCCTTAAAACTACCAATAGAAATTCGATGTAAATTTTTATGCACATCTAATTCATGTGCTTTATTTCCCTTATTATTTAACTCTTTAATTAACTTATTAGCATTTGCTTTACTTGAGAAACATCCTACAATAATATGAAATTGAACAGNACTTTTGGTGTTGATTTTTNTNGTAGGCTCTTCTATTTTGGTGTTATTNTTTCCTTCNATATTATTAAGCTGAACNGAAGNCTCTATTGGCTTAGAAGAAAGCTCAATTTCACTTTCAGTAAGNGTAACCACATCNTTNANATTAACAATACTTTTAGGCTGATACTTNCTTTGCTTAGTAAAAGTAAATGGATTTAAATCTGAATAATGAAAAGNTTCTTTTTCATTAAATAAATTAGTTTTCATTGGAATCCAAGCTGAATAAAANAACATAGGAATAACNGCTGCAGCTACCCACCAATTTTTTNGAATTACAGCACTTGGCCTATCTAACTTTAAAACTTTTGTTACTTCTTTCTTAGNAAGTTTAAATTCATTGATATTAAAAGNAGTTAANCCATAAGAATCTAGTAATATATTATCCGACTTTTGTTTGAACTTAACAATGTCTTGATGAAGATATATCAATCCTAAAGAAGNAATTTCNATTTGCTTTTTTGTTTTAAGCTCTTGCTTAAGTTGTGCNACTTTNTTTTTGATAATAGCANAAGCNTCTACAAAAGAAATATTCTCCAATTGAGCCACAGCATTGACTAATAANCCATCGTTACTAATCAGGTTCTTATTAAAAAGAATGTTTTTTGATGGGGGAGAGAAAAAACCAGTTGACTCGTCTAAGTGAGCTGATGAATACTGTGCAATGAACCCACCGAATTCTGGTACAATAACACATTCGTTATCATAAAGTAATTNGATAATTATATCTCCTAAATTGTTCACAAAATAAATATATTCAAATTTTATAAATAAACTTTAATGAACTAAAATCAATTTTTAACAACCGAAATTTAAATTCCGATATTATGTAANCCATTGAATACTTTATTGGCCTTTGNATTNCCAATTANTCCTTTTAATTCATCTANAGACAATGTTCTAATTTGCTTNACAGATTTATATTTTTTCAAAAGAACTTTTGCTGTATTTTCTCCAATTCCTTCAATTTTNGTTAGCTCTGTATTTACTAATCCTTTAATTCNTTTTGACCTATGGTGAGTAATNCCAAAACGATGCGCTTCNTTTCGCATTTTCTGAATAACTTTTAGTGTTGGTGATTTTTTGTCTAAATATANTGGNAAGCTATCTCCAGGAAAATAAATTTCCTCCAATTTTTTCGCAATACCAATAACNGCAACTTTATNATANATTTTTAAAGCTTTTAAACTTTTTATTGCACTACTAAGCTGACCCTTCCCCCCATCAATAACTACNAACTGTGGAAGNGTTTTATCTTCTTTTATTAATCTATCGTANCTTCTGAAAATCACTTCTTCCATNGAAGCAAAGTCATTTGGTCCTTCAACTGTCTTAATATTATAATGACGATAATCTCTTTTGCTAGGTTTCCCATTCTTAAAAACAACACATGCTGCAACAGGATATTCACCTTGTATATTAGAATTATCAAAACACTCCATGTGNTCTGGATTTTGATGAAGTCTTAAATCTGTTTTAATAATNTTTAATAAATTATTTAATGAAGATNCNGGATCTTTAATNGATTCTGCTTTTTGAAACTCCATTTGCTTAGCTANTGCATTTTTTTTAGATAATAATAAAAGAGTTCTTTTATCTCCTCTTTGTGGAATATGAATATTAATATCTGAATCTAAAACTATTTCAAAAGGAGTAATTAATTCTTTTATATCCGCAAAAAAATCTTTCAAATTATCTGCTAATACCATAGATAAAATANCCTCTTTGCTTTCTTCAAGCTGCTTTTGGATAGTGATNGACTTTGCCCTAGTAATAGTTCCGTTCATTACAATCAATGCATTAACAAAAGCATAATTATTGTAACTCGCTATGTTCATTACACCAAGAGAGGTGATATTATTATCTACCACAGCAGATTTTGCTTTGAATCTTTCAATATTTTGAATTTTAAGTTTTATTTCCTCTGCTTGCTCGTAATTATATATCTGGGCCATTTCTTTCATTGAATTACGCATTTGATATAAAACTTTTGAAGTTTGACCATTAAGCACCTGTTTGACCAATTCTATTCTTTCTTGATATTCGCTTTCTTCTACATCGCCTTGACAACAACCCTTACAATTGCCAATATAAAAGTCAACAGCAGTATTGAAAAATTTACTTTTAATTTTTTCTTTTGTTAAATTATGATCACATGATCTAATTTCAAAACTTTCCTTAACCATTTCAATAACCGTCTTAACAACTTTTACAGAAGGATATGGTCCAAAATAAAGAGATCCATCTTCAATTTTTTTTCTAGTGTAAAATACTCTAGGAAAAAGTTCATTTTTAATACATATCCAAGGATAAGTTTTATCATCTTTTAATTGAATATTGTACCTAGGTTGGTGTTTCTTAATAAGAGAGTTTTCAAGCAATAAAGCATCCATTTCTGAGTCNAGATGTATGGTTTTAATAGCCTTAATTTTACTTACCATCAACTTTGTCTTTCGACTATCGTATTTTGATTTTGAAAAATAAGAATTAACNCTGTTTTTTAACTTCTTTGCTTTACCAACATAAAGTAAATTNTTTTTTTCATCATAGAATTGATAAACGCCAGGAACGTTTGCTAATAATTTAATTTGCTCAAGAATATTTGTTTCCTCAATAGAAGACATCTAATGCTAAAATACAAATACTAATTTATTCTATTGATTGAATAATTGATTAAACCAATAAAAGAGTCTTTGGCTTCAGATGATGGAATNTCATTTAATTCTTTTAATGCTAAATCTTTAAATTCATGCATCTTTTTTTCTGCATAAGCTATTCCACCTTGATTAATAACTAATTGGATGATTTCCTGTACTTTTTTAGGATTCTGCTTATTCTTTTTTATCGTGTTAATAATCATGCGCTTTGTAGATTTATCTACCTTATTNAGCGTATATATTAACGGCAGGGTTAGTTTCCTTTCCTTAATATCTATTCCAGTAGGCTTACCAATATTTTCTGAAGAACCATAATCAAAAATATCATCCTTAATTTGAAANGCCATACCTACATTAATACCGATATTTTCCATCTTTGAAATAAGCTTTGTATCAGAAACTACTGANCATGCTCCAGTACCACAACATGCAGCAACTAAAGAGGCCGTTTTTTGTTTAATTATTCGAAAATAAACCTCTTCTGTAATATCCATTTTCCTAGCTTTCTCCATTTGTAATAATTCCCCTTCACTCATAGACTTAACAGCTTTACTCACGATTTCAAGAAGATCTAATCTTTTGTTGGAGGTGGTTAAGATAAGTCCTTTAGACAAAAGATAATCTCCAACTAAAACAGCTATCTTGTTTTTCCATAAAGCATTAATTGAAAGAAAACCTCTTCTTTCAGTAGCATCGTCTACAACATCATCATGTACCAATGTGGCAGTATGAAGTAACTCAATTAAAGAAGCTGCTAAATAAGTTCCTTCTTGAACAGTGCCAAGCATTTTTGCAGANAAAAAAACAAATAATGGNCTTAGCTGNTTTCCTTTTCTTTTAATAATATAATGGGTNATTTTATCCAGNAGGGCNACATCGCTNTTCATGGCAGATTTGAACTTTTCTTCAAACATCACCATTTCCTCTTTAACAGGCTTTTTAATATCTTCAACTGTCATTTCCAACTCAACAAATATCTAAAAATATATGATGCTATAAACTAATGAATAAGTTTATTTAAAACCTTGTTTTAAGAGTTACTGCACTTTTTTGAGAAAAAACATCCCCTGATGAATTAAAATATTCAAAATATACCATATAAATTCCCACTGCTGCTTTCTGACCTAATTCATTAGTTCCATCCCATGATAATATTCCTGAATTACCAAGTAATTCATTATTTAAAACTCGTTTAATTAGCCTACCTAAATTATCATAAATATGCACACTACCCACAAAGCCTGGAGAAGATAAATTATAGTTAAATAAAGCTATATCCTCAACCCCATCGTTATCAGGTGAAAAAACCTTCGTTTGAACTTCAAAAACAGAACTTCTCATTTCNGTATTGTAATTTTGAGAATTCATTTTCCCAGGNGTCCCCCAACCGGAATTTTCAGAAGCACTGTGCCATANCATAACATTGGAAGATTCTCCATAAGGGTCNATTTTTTCTAATGAAACNCCTTCTGGATCATTAATAAGTTCAAAATGCATATCATCATTGTAACTAAACCCATCTATGATATTAGAGTCTGGGGATAAAATATAAACTGTTGCTGAATCATTTGGAAAGCTAGGAAGATCCGTTTGAATAAAAGCTTCATTATTGTTNCTTGGATAATCGTTAATTACTACCATAGTATCTTCAGTAAAAACTGCATATTCTTTAGGCCCAATTATAAAATGTTGATCAATTAATTTTAAATTCCCTACTCCATTNTCATAATCTCCAATTAAAAACTGATTTAAGTCAAATGAACTGTTTGTGGTATTGTAAATTTCAACANAATCTTCACAACCAGTTAAAGGGTCAAATAAAAGTTCATTAATTAATAAATCTCCTTTTCTTGCAGTATCTGGAACAACTAAATTTATTANTGTATCATGTAAGTTATTTGAAAGGTCTGAAATATTAGAAATATTAAGTTTTAATGTATCATTAGCNATAAAAATATTATTAAAAGTCAATTCATATTTTGAAGAATTAATATTTACTGAAAAGGGATTGTTATTTNTAGAATTGAGATAATAATTATTCACATCTTCTGCAGAATTAGTTAGTGGTTCNGAAAATTCAAGTTCAATTTTATTATTTCCTATAATNAAGGCATTATTAATATAAGGTGAAATTGTATCTGGAANAATATGAGCAATATTAAAATCATCAAAAAAATATTGATTAAAACGACTAGTTGTGCTGTACTTACAATAAACTCCAAAATAANNTGTTGAAACATGTACATTGTCTANGGNGCTTCCTTCATAAATATAATTTGTNCCACCATTAGGNTCAACATAAAGACTCCAATTACCAGATGTATCAAGTGTAACTTTTATACTTGCTTGAGTAGTACTTTTAAAAGCAGTCAACCCAGTTAGGATTTTTGTAACAGAATTTCCTGATTGCCTAAATAGTTCTAAAGTATCGCTTTGTCCTGTTTCTCCAATTCTTAAAAAATAACCATTTAAACTACTTTTTAGTTCGGGGCTATCAGAAACTAAATAAATCTTTACATAGTTAGTGGATGATGTGGGATTAAAATCAAGTTTCATAAAAAACCTCCATTCAACATTATTCATTATAAAATTTGAAGCAGCGAGCACTAGAGTGTCAGCAGAGCTAGTACTTCCATTACTCTGCAACATTCCATCATTATTAATTTGAAAATTCATAGTATCGCCAATCCATGTAGGATTAGTTGTAAAATCTCCATCAGAAAAATCATCATAAAGTTGGCCTGTCACAGATAAACAAAAAAATATCAAAAAAGATAAAACGCTAAACAGTTTCATAAACTTAACTAGTAGGAAATAAATATAGTACTTTTGGACAAAAATTGATTTATGAAATTAGCTGTAATTGGTTGTACTGGGTTGGTAGGTACTGTCATTTTAAAAGTAATAAGTGAATGTAAACTGCCAATTTCTGAACTTATTTTAGTTGCATCATCAAAAAGCATAGGTAAAGAAATAAAATTTGAATCCAATTCGTTAGAAATAGAGAGCATAGAAATGGCATTATCCAAAAACCCTGAAATTGCTATATTTTGTGCAGGTGGTGAAATTTCAAAAAAATGGGCTCCAATATTTTCGAAAAATGGTATTACTGTAATTGACAATTCATCTGCATGGCGCATGGACCATCAAGTGCCATTAGTTGTACCTGAAATAAATGGGAATTCTATTAAAAAATCGAATAAAATAATTGCTAACCCTAACTGTTCTACTATCCAAATGGTGCTAGCATTAAAAGAAATTCATAAAAGGTTTATCATTGATAGGATTGTAGTCTCTACTTATCAATCTGTAACAGGAACTGGTGCTGCAGCAGTGAAACAAATGATGGATGAAAGAAATGAAGTTGAAAGTGATAAAGTATATCCACACCCTATTGATAAAAATTGCTTCCCTCATGGAGGTGATTTTCTACCAAACGGATATACCACTGAAGAAATAAAGCTTGTGGATGAAACTAGAAAAATATTTAATTCTCCAGAAATAAAAGTGACAGCAACAGTTGTTAGAATTCCGGTAATTGGTGGTCATTCAATGGCAGTTAATGTAAATACGAAGACACCTTTTAAAATTGAAGAAATATATGACGCTTTCGAAGCAACCCCTGGTGTTATTATTAAAAATGACAATTTAAATTTTGATTATCCAATGCCTTTAACAGCACATGAAAGAAATGAAGTTTTTGTAGGTAGAATAAGGGAAGACAACACTATTGAAAATGGACTAAACATGTGGATTGTAGCTGACAATTTAAGAAAAGGAGCCGCTACCAATGCTGTACAAATTGCAGAATACCTAATTAACAATAAATTAGTTTAATTTAATGNCGTTATCGAGCTCTGAAAAATCATCTTTTCTAGGAACCGAAAAAATACCTAAACTACTTCTAAAACAAGCATTGCCAGCAGCTATAGGATTTATGGTAATGTCATTAAACATGGTTGTTGACACCTTTTTTGTTGGACAATATATAGGTGAATTGGCTATTGGAGCTATTTCAGTAATTTTCCCCATCTCTTTTTTATTTTCCTCAATTGGAATGTCAATAGGAATTGGTGGTGGAAGTATTGTTTCAAGAGCTTTAGGAAATAATGATGACAAAAAGGCTCAATTAGCTTTTAATAATCAAATTTCTCTTACCATATTCCTTGCTATTATAGCTATAATCATAGGTTTATTTTTCAAAATTCCAATTTTAGATATTTTTGGAGCTAAAGGAGAGATTATGCCCTTTGCTAACTCCTACTTTTCAATTGTATTAATTGGGATTCCTTTCTTAGCGCTATCAATGATGGCAAATAACAACCTGAGAGCAGAAGGAAAAGCAAAAATTGCCATGATAGCTTTACTAATCCCATCAGTAGTTAATATTGTTCTAGATTATATATTTATTGATATTATGGATCTTGGGATGNTTGGTGCAGGATGGGCAACTACTATTTCCTACCTAGGATCTGCAGGTTATATTATCTATTTTTACCTAGCTAAAAAAGCAGAATTAAAAGTAAAACTTGTTTTATTTAAACTGAATAAATTAATTGTAAGTGAAATTTTTAAAATTGGTTCNGTTAATTTATTACGTCAAGGAACAATTAGCCTATTAGCTATAGTTCTTAATAACACCCTTTTTTATTATGGNAATCTGCAAGGAGGAATGGGTGGAGAAATTGCAATATCTGTATATGGATTAGCAACTAGAATGACCATGTTTGCTCTATTCCCTTTAATAGGAATTGCACAAGGATTTATGCCTATAGCTGGGTATAATTACGGCGCTAAAATGTATGATAGAGTAAATTCAGTTATTAAAATAGCATTGATTTATGGCTTTATAATAGCTAGTTTCATTGGTATTATTCTAATGGTTAGTTCCGATTTAATACCTTATATTTTTACAAAAGACACAAAACTTATAAAACACGCTCCAAATGCTATCTTTTGGATATTCTCTGCAACTCCTGTGATTGTATTTCATTTAATAGCACCATCCTATTACCAAGCAATTGGAAAAGCAATTCCTGCCTTATTACTNACTCTTACAAAACAAGGAGTNTTTTTAATTCCTTTCGTTTTGATTCTTCCTATTTACTTTGGAATTGAAGGTGTTTGGTATTCTTTTCCAATTTCAGATATTATTTCAGCCGGAATTTGTTTTTACTTTCTTAGAAAAAGTACTTCAAAATTAACTTTGAATTAGTTTATTTTTATTAGCCAATTGGCCACAAGCTGCATCAATATCCTTTCCCCTACTTCTTCTCATGTTTACTATAATATTTTTTGATTCAAGATAGTCAGCAAAAGCATCGACTTTAGCTTCATCTGCTTGCTGATATTTACCTCCATCAATCGGGTTATATTCTATTATATTAACTTTTGAAGGAAACGACAAACAAAACTCTGCTAATTCTTCAGCATCTTTAATTTCATCGTTAAAATCTTTGAAAATAATGTACTCTAGAGTTGGTCTAGTTTGTGTTTTATTAAAGAAATAAATCATAGCCTTTTTCAATACTTCCAAAGAATTACTTTCATTAATAGGCATAATCTTATTTCTTTTTTGATCATTTGCTGCATGTAAAGACAAAGCCAAGTTGAATTTGACTTCATCATCTGCCAATCGGATTATTCTATTAGCAATTCCAGCAGTACTAACTGTAATACGTTTTGGAGACATGCCTAATCCATCTTTTGATGTTATTTTATCAATTGAAGAAATTACGTTTTTGTAATTTAAAAGTGGCTCTC
Organism: Crocinitomicaceae bacterium; assembly: GCA_002721285.1. The sequence goes on along the minus strand of PBJU01000015.1, from coordinate 5,948 downwards.
CCATTCCCATAAAAACAATATTAGAAAGGGGAATATCGTATTCATTTTTAGACTGCTGACTAATCATTACCACTTGATCATATATTTCGTCAGGATTTAAATTCCGAACTCTTTTTAATTTTCCAGTAGCACAAAAAGCACAATCTAAACTACATCCAACCTGTACAGAAACACAAGCCGTCATTCTTTTTTTTGTAGGAATTAAAACTCCTTCAACAACTGAACTATCAGCTAACAAAAAAGCATTTTTTATCGTTTTATCATTACTTTTTTGAGCTTCTGTTAATTGTATAGCATTAATAATAAAATTATCTTCAATAGTCTTCCTAAGTGATAAAGATAAATTAGTCATTTGATCAAAAGAAGTAGCTCTTTTTTTCCATAACCATTCATGAATTTGTTTTGCTCTAAAAGGCTTTTCTCCTAAATCAGTCAATTTTGAAGTCAATTCTTCTAAATTCAATTGTCGTATGTCTATTTTTTTATCCATCAAAAAAAAACCCCGATAAACGAGGCTTTGTTTTTTTATAGTATTAACATGGCATCACCATAAGAATAAAAACGATACTTTTCTTTTACCGCTTCTTTATAAGCTTTCATTAATAAATCATGTCCACAATATGCAGAAATCATCATTAATAGAGTTGATTTTGGAGTATGAAAATTAGTAATCATAGCATCAGGAATACTAAACTCATAAGGTGGAAAAATAAACTTATTTGTCCATCCAGCAAATGGTTTTAGTTCTCTAGTAACAGTTACAGAAGATTCAAGACCTCTAGTAACAGTAGTACCAATAGAACATACTTTTTTCTTGTTAGATTTTGCTTGATTAACCATTTTGGAAGTCTGTTCTCCAATATACAATTCTTCAGAATCCATCTTATGTTTCGTCAAGTCCTCAACATCAACTGGTCTAAATGTACCTAGCCCCACATGAAGAGTTAAAGGAGTGAATTCTACACCTTTTATCTCTAATCTTTTTCTTAACTGCTTACTAAAGTGTAATCCAGCAGTTGGCGCAGCAACGGCGCCTTCATTAGCTGCAAAAATTGTTTGATACCTTTCTTCGTCTTCTGGAACCGGTTCTCTATGAATGTATTTTGGAAGTGGCGTCTGTCCTAATTTAGTAATAGTTGCTTTGAATTCTTCATATGAACCATCAAATAAAAACCTAAGAGTTCTTCCTCTTGATGTTGTATTGTCAATTACTTCAGCTACTAAATCATCTTCTTCACCAAAATATAATTTATTACCAATTCTAATCTTTCTNGCTGGATCAACTAAAACATCCCATAATAAACTTTCACGGTTTAGTTCTCTTAAAAGAAACACTTCAATTTTTGCCCCTGTTTTTTCTTTATTACCATACATTCTTGCAGGAAAAACTTTTGTGTCATTCATAACCATAACATCTCCATCATCGAAATAATCAATAACGTCTTTAAATGTTTTATGTTCTATTTTTCCAGAATCACGATGGACAACCATTAGTCTCGATTCATCCCTTTGATCAGCAGGGAACTCTGCAATTAATTTTTCTGGTAGATTAAATTCAAATTCTGATAATTTCATGTTGCAATTTATAAATGAGGGACGAAATTAATAAAAATTATGATGACTTTATGATATCTAACCATTCGTCTATAGTTTTTGCATCATCAATTGAGAAATTTCCTGATTTTATTCTTCTTAATTCTATTAAAAACCCACCTGAATTAATTGATTCACCTATATCCCTGGCTAAAGACCTAATATAAGTTCCTTTTGAACAAATACAGTTAAATTGTATTATATCAGCTGATAATAATTCTAATTCTAATTTTTTTATGCAAATTTTATTAGGGGGTAAAATTAATTTTTCATTTGCCCTAGCATAATCATAAGCTCTTTTNCCATTTATTCTTTTAGCAGAAAATATGGGTGGAACTTGATCAAGTTCGCCTGTAAATTTTTTTTGCAANTCTTGTAAATTGGTTTTATTTAAATCAGGGATCGGGAAATCAGCATCAATCTCCGTCTCCAGATCATAGGAAGGAGTAGTAGCACCTAATTTAATTTTCCCAATGTACTGTTTGTCTTCTATCAAAAAATCATTAATTGTTTTTGTTTTTTTACCAGTACATATAACAACCACACCAGTAGCTAAAGGATCTAAAGTCCCAGCATGACCAACTTTAATTTTTTTAAGTTTAAACTTCTCTCTAATTGCATACCTAATCTTATTTACAACATCGAATGATGTCCATTTAAGCGGCTTGTCAACAACCAAAACCTTTCCTTCGATAAAAGAATTAGAAATCAAAATATTGACCAAATTAAAGTCANGATAGCAACTATTGTACAATAAATTGAAAAATACTTTAATTGGCTTCTCTTTACTAATTTAATCATCCATTTACAGGCTAATAATCCAGTAGAAAAAGCTGCTAAAAAACCAATTAAAAGACTTAGAAAATTAATTTGCTCTACTAATAAANCTCCAGCTGTAATATCCTTAAACATTTTTCCAAAAATTAGTGGGACAACCATTAAAAAAGAAAACTTAGCAGCAGATTCCTTATCAATTCCTAAAAGTACAGAAGTTGCAATTGTAGCTCCAGATCTAGAAATACCAGGTAATATTGCAATTGCTTGAGCAATTCCAATGAAAAAACTGTTTTTAAAACTAACCTCTTTATTTGTGGGTTTAGAACGATCAGCTAAAAAAAGTAATAAGGCGGTAATAATTAACATTATTCCAACCAAAATCAGTTGCCCATTAAATAGGTTTTCAATTATTTCCTCCCACAATACACCAATAATTACTGCCGGAATCATTGATATAATAATTTTAAGTGAAAATACTCTTTGAGTGGTTTCTTCTTTAGAAAAAAGTCCAATTAAAATTTGAATTATATCCTTTCTGAAAATGCAAATGGTACTTAATGCTGTGGCAAAATGTAAAACAACAGTCATTAACATGCTTTCCTTTGCAGAAAAATCAGCATTAAAAATAGACTTTACAATTTCTAAATGACCACTACTACTAACGGGCAAAAACTCTGTTAATCCTTGAACAAATCCTAGAATGAAAGCAATAAGAATATCCAAAAAAATATATTAATTAATCTTTATAAAAATTTTTCATTATTCCGTACAGAACAATTCCATAACCTAAAAGAACCATNAAAGGTGCCAATGTTATCCTTCTAAAGGAAAAAAGCTCCTCTTCATTAAAAACATTAGGATCTTGAGAACCACCTCCAGACATTAAAACAAATCCTAATAAAACGATTATACACCCTGCAATAATTAAAAGNTAGTTCTTCTTTTTTAAAACCATTCTATTTTCTTCCATATTAATACAATTTTTCTGATTTAATCCAAATAAACTTGTTTAATGCAAAATAAGTAGATANTACACTAACTANTATACCAATAACTAAAATTCCAAAGGCAATGATACTAAAATCTATTAATTCTCTTTTTAACAGTTCCGTATCAGCGCTTAATTCAGTAATAATATTGGGATTTATATTNGTAAAAACATACCATANGGAAATAAGAAAAAGTATTGCTAAAAGCCCAGATAAAAGCCCATGATAAAAAGCTTTGAAAATAAATGGCTTTCTAATAAAAGTTGATTTTGCGCCAACTAATTGCATAGTTCTAATTAAAAATCTTTTCGAAAAAACAGCAAGTCTAATTGTATTATAAATTAATAAAATAGCTATTACAAGTAAGGTTATTGAAACAAATAACATTATAAATTCAAAATTTTTAAATACCGTTCCTATTTCTAAAAATTGAGCTTCATTATATGCAACTTCTGANATAATATGTTCATTTCCTTTCATTATTCTTGCTGCAAATATTGAAGCACTATCTGGATTAACGTAAGAAGCATTTAAATTGACGTGAATAGANGCTGGTAANGGATTTACACCGTCTAGAATATCAAATGCATCTTCACCAACATGTTTCATCATCAATAAACGACCATCTTCTTTGGAAACATAACTAGCATTTACCACAATTTCATTCATTGCTTTTAGCTTTTTTTCCATCATTTTAACTAGTGACTCATCAATNTTTTCATGGAACAAAATATCTAGACTAAGNTGCTCCTTTATTTCCGAAGATTTTTTATTNGCAGACCACATGAAATANATAAAAACTCCAAANAGAGTTAATAATAANGTCATNCCAAATACTGTNGAAATTTCAGCTAATGAGTTNCTTTTNTGTCTANTANTTNTCANNNGTGCTAAGTTATTATATTTATCAANAAACAAATAATTGCCTGAAAAATATTAATCAAATTTTGCTGTTTTTAACACTTCTTAAAAATGACAACTATTCTAACATTACTAATTATATAAATATTATTGATAACAATTTTTAAGTAATAATTGAGTAACCCATTATCTTCTAATTCGTATAGGTTATGATTTTTTAATATCTTTAATTAAAACTGTTTATATTAAATACTGATTGAATTTTCCATAATGAAAAGAAAATATCTTATTATAATTATATTAATTATTAGTCAATTTTTAATTGATTTTAATTATGCACAATGTACAAATAGTACAACAATGTGTACATCATTATCCACTTCTAACGATTCTCTTTGTACAGCTGGAAATATTGATATAAACATTATTGGTGGAACTTTAGGCCCTGGTTCTAAATGGGAACTATATACTGGTTCTTGCGGAGGAACTTTAATTACTACTACAACTTCTAGCACATTTTCTAATGTTAATGTTAGTTCAAATACCACATTTTACTGTAAAGCTGATTCATGTGATATAACAAGTTGTGTAAGTCTAGATGTTTATATTGTCAGTCCATCATCTGACCCAACATCATTAAGCATTAGCAATGATACTCTATGTTCTGCAGGTAATGTTGATTTTACTGTTTTTGGTGGTTCTTTAGGAACAAATGCGCAATGGGAACTTTTTGAAAATAGTTGTGGTGGTACACCTATTGCAACTTCTACTAATGGAACTTTCTCATCAATTCCTGTATCTTCTTCTGCAACTTATTATGTTAATGCTAATGGTTACTGCAATACTACTAATTGCTCGAATGCTGATATTACATTTGCAACTTCCTCGCAAATTCCTGCCAATATTCTAACAACTGACACTGTTATTTGCGAAAATGGAAATGTTACTTTATCAATAGATGGTGGTTCATTAGGGACTCTTTCCGATTGGATATGGTATGATGATACCTGTGGAGGAAGTATTATTGGTCAAGGGACATCAATAAGTTTAATTCAAACTTCCACTAAAACATACAGTGTAAGAGCAGAAGGATATTGTAATACTACTAACTGTGTAAATACAACTATAAGAACCCCACCGCACTACATCGAACTAGATTCATTATCTATGGATTCTGTTATGAATCCTATTGATAGCACATGGTATATACCCGATTCTGTTTGTCCGCAATCTCCTGTTAAATTATTTGCTCATTTTACTGGCCCATTTCCTGAATTTTATTCCATTACTTGGTATGAAAATTCCTGCGGATCTGCAGAAATTGGTGTTGGTGATTCCATAACAGTATATCCTGATTCAAATACCACATACTATGCAAGAGTTGTTGGACAATGTGGAGCATCACTTTGTAAAAGTATTATGATTAAAACAAAGGATGGTTCATTAGCACCCACTGGAATTATTGCTAGTCATAATAACTTTTGTACTGGAGGATCAACCACATTAAGTGTTGTTGGAGGATTATTAGGAACGGGTGCGCAATGGTCCTGGTATAAAGGTAATTGTTCTGGAACTGCAATAGGAAATGGCTCTTCAATCAACGTAACTCCAGCTTCAACTACCACGTATTTTGTTAGAGCTACGGGAAGTAGTTGTGGAAATACACCATGTACAAGTATCTTGATTAACACCTATGATTTAAATATTTACCATAGTCCTTTAGACCCC